>JBDRQG010000430.1:0-18707 GCA_043826475.1 bacterium | reverse complement strand
TTTTTAGTACTTCACCACCAAGGAAGAACAACGAAACGACCACAATCAAAACCGTTATCGAAGTATTGAAAGTTCTTGAGAGAACTTCGTTTATCGACTTGTTGACAGCATTGGCGAATTCCCCTTTGGTGCGCCATCTTTTCAGGTTCTCGCGAATTCGGTCAAAGACCACCACCGTGTCAGTCAGCGAGTACCCCGCCAGGGTAAGCAAAGCGGTCACCAGAAGCAGATCGAATTCATAACCCATAAGCATCATGATTCCCAAAACGGCTAATACATCGTGGAAGGTGGCAATCGTGGCAGCAATACCGGAACGGAAATCAAAGCGGATCCAGATATAAATAATGATTCCGATCAGAGAAATTATAACCGCCCACTGGGCATCTTTGCGAAGGGTTTTACCGACAGTCGGGCCAATGATATGTTCGGAAACAACTTCATAATGGTTGTCAGCAAAACTGGTGGTAATTAATTCTTCGATAGCCTTTAACCTGCTTTGAGCCTCACCTTCAGCATCCGGCCTTTTAGTTTTGACAATAAAGGCGTTTGGCTTTTCAAATCCTTTCAGCTCGTTTATTTGAGCATCCGGGAATTCACTTGAAAGGGCTGTTCGAAGGTCACCAATATTAACCGGTTTATCAAAAGCGACATATATCATAACTCCGCCAGCAAAATCAATACCGAGATTAGCGGTGCCGGTCCAGAGTGTCACTATAGCAAAAACACCCAGCAGCACCAATGCCAGCGAAAAGATAAATGCGTAATTTCGGATTCCAATAAAATTTATATTGGTTTCAGGTATTATTCTAAACATTCCCATAATTATTCTCCGTTCTATATACTCAGGGATTTATAGGTTTTACGAATGTCAAAAACCTGTTTGGTGATGACATAAGCGGTATAGAGTGAGATTAACACACCCCAGAACAAGGTAACGGCAAAACCTTTGATCGGTCCCGAGCCAAGAAGGAACAGAGCGCCAGCGGTAATCAAAGTAGTAACGTGCGAATCAAAAATAGCAACAAAAGCTCTGTTATATCCGGCATCGATAGCCGCTCTTACGGTTTTACCGGTTCGAAGTTCTTCACGGATACGTTCAAATATAAGAATATTAGCATCAACGGATATACCTATGGTAAGAATGATACCGGCAATACCAGGCATTGTCAGGGTTGCCCCCAATGCAGCCATAATTGCCAGCAGGAAAAAGAGGTTGAAAATCAAACCGACATCAGCTATCACCCCTGAGATCCGGTAATAAACGCCGATATACAGTAAAACTATTATCAGACCTAAAATAGCTGAATAGAATCCTTTTTTAATCGAGTCGGTTCCCATAGTTGCACCAACCACGTTCTTTTCAATAATTTCAACCGGGGCAGGAAGAGCACCCGCTTTGAGAACGATCTGAAGGTTGGTAGCATCATTAACCTGGGCTCCGCCACCCATAGTGATCTGACCATTACGGCGGATCTTACTGGAGATAAATGGAGCCGATTCAACTTTATCATCAAGGACAATTGCCAGCGGCTTATCGATATTAGCACCAGTTAACTGGGCAAAACGGGCGGCACCATCACCAGAAAGAGAAAAGTCAACCGTAAAGCCGCCATAACTATCTCTACCTAATTTGATATTTTCAAGATATTTACCTACGAACTGAACTTTACGTTTAACCAGGTAAAGCATATAAACTTCTTTTGAATCACGAATTTCCGAACGGGTTGACCAGCTCCAGGCGACATCAATCGGTATTATTTCCTGAACTTGAAAAAGATTGAGCCATTTATCGATGAGAGGACGATCCTGTTTGGCTACAGCATAACCCGGCCAGCCGGATGCGGTTCTTTCTCTCATCATAGCCATCATGATGCGTGAATTAAAAGGGTGTTCGTTTTCATCAAGCCCGACATTTTCATCAAAAGCAAAAGGATCATTGACCGAATCAATAGCCGAGGCGGCAGAATCGCCCATAAGATCAGCTAAGATATCACTGCCTTCTTCTGTTGCTTTTTCAGCTTTTTCTTCAACGGCAGGTTTTACATCAGAGGCTGCTGTGGTAGAAGTTTCCCCTGCTTGAGCTTTTTCATAAGCATAAATGACCGAATCCATTTTAGCAATAAGCAGGTTGGCATTGTCTAATGTCTCCAGCAGCTTGAATTCAAGCAGAGCTGTCTGGCCAATAAGCTCCTCGGCACGGTTGGCATCGGTATAACCGGGAAGATCGACAATAATTCGATCATTACCCTGTTTTTGGATAACCGGCTCCGCTACACCCAAACCATCAACACGATTGCGGATAATTTGAATTGCTCTGTCAACGGCATCATCCCGGCCGGCTTCTTCGATTTCTTCCAATTTTACACGAAGGACAACGTGTATACCTCCCTGTAAATCGAGCCCCAATCGGATAGCTTTCTGCTGCAGGGCTAACAATCCACCAGGATCTTTGTCCTGCATTTCAGCCTGCTCAGTACCACTCATGGTCCACAGCTTATAAGTGTTCCAGAAAGCGATACAAGCCAGGATGATAAGCACCACTGTTACGCCGATTCTCCAATTTTGTTTTGACATAAACATACCCTTTCAGAGTAGTTACAATATTAATAAATTATATTTTTCGCTAAATTATATTTTTGAATCCTTTATTTTGAAATTATAAGATAATTTCAAAAAAAGGTTGGCCGATACTATCGGTTAGCTGGTGCCGGAGGGCTTAGCCCCGACAAGAGTGAATTGGTGGCTTAATTCCGAAGATATTTTTGAAGTGGATGTTGCCGGGCAACAAATATTTTTTGTTTTTATGGCCTGAAAACGATATTCAGGTTTGCAGTATTTGTTATCATTAACTCTTTTGCCGGAATTATCCGGATTTAAAATACATGGCAGGGTAATAAAAGCCGGTTCTTTAGGGGCTGGTAAACCATCCGAAGTCATCCCGGTTCCTTCGGAACCCGGAACCTGAGGATAATCACAGCAATAGGTCTTTAAATCATTTTCATTTAAACCGGTCTTTGAAAAGGAAGTACCGGACAGACTACTACCGGCAAAACTTGAAATTACCAGGATTAAAAACAAAGCCAGCGAGAGGGCTAGATCTAAACCTAATTCCAGGCGAATATGTCGTTTTTTATAACTCATAGAAGCATCAAATATACCCTAATTGTCGTATATGTCAATGCAATTCTTAACCTTCCATTGACACTACGGCAAAGAATGTATAAAATGTATCCAGAATGAGGCAATATTTTATAAAATGGAGAATTCTATGTATTTCAGAAAAAATTCTTTAACTTTATTAATTACGATAACAATCACATTAATGATCAATTTTTTACCTGCTCTTACGCAGGCACAAACAGAATCATATAAGCTTGAAAACGGGATGACTGTTATCCTGAAAGAAATCCATACCTCCCCCATGATTTCCAGCATGGTTTTTGTAAAATCGGGCAGCAAATATGAATCAAAATTTGAAAACGGAATTACTCATTTTCTTGAACATCTTTTATTCGATGGTACAGCCACTTTGACCCGAGAAGAACTGGACGCCTCAATAGATGATCTGGGTGGTTATATCAACGCCTTTACCCGCAAGGAACTGACTTCATACCTGGTCTTGCTTCCCAAACAGTATATCGAATACGGAATGACCGTACAGGCGGATATGCTTTTTAACTCGATCTTTCCCGAAGAAGAATTTGCCAAAGAGAGAAAAGTTGTTATCGAAGAGATCAACCGCGATATGGATTCTCCTTCCTACCCGGCTGAAAAATTCTTCACTGATAATGCTTATGCCAATACTGATTATGAAAAACCTGTCCTTGGTTATAAAGCCTTTATAGAAAACATTCCCCGTGAGGCAGTAATTGACTACTGGAAAAGATATTATATCCCTGAAAATATGACTCTAATGGTTATCGGGGATTTTGAATCCGAACAGATTAAATATGTTATCAGTAATGTTTTTGGTAAATTTAAAAACGATATTAAACACGATGAAACCGGAAGCTTTGCGAATATCCAAATCAGCAGTGGGCAAATTTCAGGACAACAGATTTTTGATACAATTGCGAATGTAACTCAAACATATATAGATTTTTCCTTTAATGCACCGAAATATGATGATTCCGATTATTTTGCCGTTGATCTTCTCAGCCGGTATCTGGGGATGGATGAGGTCTCACCTCTCTCTATTGCTATAAAGGGAGGAACTGAACCTTTAGCGGCTGAATTTTCGGTGAATCTTGTCCCTTATGAAGAATTTTCACGATTAGAAATTTCCGCTATCACTGATAATCCTGATAACAGTGATACAATCATTACCCTTATTCTGGATCATTTGAAAACAATTACGGCTTATAATGCTGATGAAAAGACTATTCAGGGAATCAAAACAACTATCAAATGCGATGATATATATTATGCTTCCAAACTGCATTATTATGGATTTATTATCTCCCCGTATATTATGACCGCTGGCTGGGATTTTGTTAAATCTTATAGTAAAAATATGGAACAGGTTTCCTGGGCTCAAAGCCAGAAGGCCGCCTGGAAATGGTTCTCTTCCCCAGCATTTATAGCTACTATAGTAAAACCGGCTGACAGTAACGGCACTGCCGTTTCTTATGTTCCCCTGATCATGTCAGCTGATGAAGTATCCAATCATTTTGATAGTGTTCAAATTCCGAAATATGAATTAATAGAGGGGAAACAGCTTATCTATCCTGTAACAGATTCAATCAGTTTTGAATTAATTGATAAAGCCGAATATTATCGACAGGTTTATGATAATGGCTTGACAGTAATTATCAAATCAGCTCCCGGCAGCAAAGTCTTTGCGATGAATATCATAGGCAAAGGCCGGACAATCAACGAACCTGACGGCAAAGCCGGAATCACTGATTTTGTTAATCATTGTCTTGAAAAGAGCACAATTAATCGGGATGCAAAACAACTTAAGAGCGATTTATCACTAATTGGCGCCAATGTTACCCTTTATGATAACCCCTGGATTCCCTATGACGACCGCTATACTTCCCGACGGTTTTCATTTTTGAAATTTGAGACAATCGATGAGTTTGCGAGAACCGGTTTTGATCTTTTTAATGAAATATTATTACAGCCCTCTTTTGATTCTATCGAAGTAGAAAATGTCCGGCAGTCGATGCTTGGGATTTTAGGTCGGGAAGCAACCTCACCATCGTATATTGCCAAAAACCAGTTTTTTAATTTGCTATTTCCCCATCACAAATTCGCCCGCCCGGTTATGGGTGATGCAAGTTCCATAAACTCCATTACTATTGATGATTTAAAAAACCATCACCGATGGTTTTATTCACCTGAGAATATTATTGTCTCTATTGTTTCAGGGAAACCGATTGATGAAATCAAAGCCTGGGTTGATTCAAGTTTAGCACTTTTACCAAATGCCGGAATGGAACCTACCTTTTATGGTTTTACCGGTAATATTATCGCTAAAGATTCCAGCCATACCGAACTGGACAAGGAACAGATCACAATTATGATTGGCGGAGCATTACCCGATGCCCGAAGCAGTGATGCAATTCCCCTTTCTGTCGCCAGTTCTATCCTTTCCAATAAATTATATTTAAATTTAAGAGAGAGACAAGGTCTTGCTTATTCGGTTGGAGCCAGTACCAACTTTGATCGTGAAATAGGCTGGTATTATTGTGTGATAGGAACTGGCAGCCAAAATTATAAAGCCGCTCTTGAGGGAATACTTCTTGAAATTGAAAAGCTTCAATTCGATGGCCCCACGATGTCAGAGCTAAATCGGGCTCGCAATAAAATCTGGGGACAGCTTCAAAGCTCCAAACTTTCAGCTATTAATCAGGCTTATTATCTTGGGTTGAATGAATATCTTGGTCTGCCTATTGATTATGACCGACGTTTGTTAGCTTCATTGTCAAGTATTACAGCTGATAAAATCAGACGGATCGCCGCCCAATATTTCAGAACCGACAGCTACATCCTGTCAACAGCTGGAAAGCTTACAAGATGAGAGGCCGCACCTCTTTTATTGTTATGATACATAATAGGTTACAATTGAATTTAAATTTGTTCTCAAAACGCTTGCTACCCTAATTTATCAGCTATATATTGGCCAAAATTGATGACTACTTATTGGGTATTAGTAGTAACGAAAGCTAAAAAAAATGGCTGAAGGGAATCAGCGCGGTACAACTACAGATGATGCAACAAACTCAATTGCATCTATTATCTTCCGAATTGTCCTGATTTTAGTTCTTGTCTATATCTTTATTTTATCTATTAAACTTATGGGTGACTCTTTCAAACTCTTTGGGAAAGAGTTCGCCTCGGCTATGTTCAGGGCTACCTCAAACTCGATTGTGGCTTTGATGATTGGTGTTTTCTCGACTGCTATAGTACAGTCTTCATCGTTTACGACTTCTTCGATTGTAGGTCTGGTTGCATCAGGCCTTCTGCCGCTTGAAGCTGCCATCCCGATGGTCATGGGAGCCAATATAGGTACTTCGGTCACAAACACACTCGTTTCTCTTGGAAGTATTTCCCGCGGAGATGAATTTAAAAGAGCTTTTGGCGGATCAATACTTCATGATTTTTTCAATATATGTTCCGTTATCGTTCTCCTGCCATTACAGATTTATTTGGATATAATTGGCAAATCAGCCGCATTAATGGAACATATTTTTACCGGCTTTGGAGGATTAAAATTTACCTCGCCATTAAATGTCATAACAAAACCGGCAGCACATTTTATTATTAACCTTACCGGCGACTCTGCCTGGATTTCAGCTTTTGTTGCAATTTTATTATTGTTTATAGCTCTCCGGTATATAGTTAAAGTTCTTAAATCTTTGGTTTTAAATAAAGTCGAAAAATTTTTCCAGCGATATATTTTCCGAACCCCAATCTTAAGTTTTACTCTAGGGGCAGTCCTAACAGCCATTGTACAATCTTCCTCAATTACCACTTCCATAATCGTCCCCCTTATTGGGGCCGGCATATTGCAAATGGAACAAGTTTACCCTTATTTATTGGGGGCAAATATAGGAACAACATTAACCGCCTTTCTTGCCTCATTTGTTACCGGATCACCGGCCGGGGTTAGTGTTGCTTTTTCGCACCTGTTTTTTAATATTTATGGTATAGCTATTTTCTGGCCGGCGAAGAAAATACCGCTCTGGCTTTCAATGAAAATGGCCGAATTGACTCAAAAATCAAAATTGGTTCCGATATTGTATATATTAATAGTTTTCTTTATAATACCTGGATCAATATTGTTTTTCTCAGATTAATGATGGAGTTAAGATATGTTTGAAAGATTTAAAGAGTTGTTTGGTTCGGAAACCCTTCTTGATGCGGCGGTAAGCACCACCCATGAGATGATGGAATCCGATCACAAAATGTTTAGAGCATCCTGTGCCTCCTTGCGTAAATCAGATAACGCTGACCTTCCTTTTGATATCAGGCAGGAAGACCGTAGAATAAATAAATATCTGCGCGAAGTGCGCCGCAATGTTCTGACGCACCTGACTATTGCCGGCACTCAGAATATTGTACCCGGCTTGGTTCTGGTTTCAATTGTTATCGATGTAGAACGGATTGGCGACTATACTAAAAATATTTCCGAACTGGCGATAATGCATCCGGAGCGTCTTAATGGCGGAGCATACGAGCAGAATATCCTGAAAATGGAAAACACTATCAAAGACCTTTTCCCCAGAGTAATTCATGTTTTGACTGATCAGGATGTAGAGGATGCCGGTGCTATTCTTGATATGGAGGATGAAACCGGTAAAATAGCGGATCATGTGGTAGAGTCTATTGTCAGGGATAAAGGTATGGGGCTTCCGGTAGATGATGCTGTGTGTCTGGCTTTATATACTCGCCATTTAAAAAGAATTAATGCCCATTTGACCAATATTGCCAGTTCCATAGTCAACCCCTTCCCCAGAATCGGGTTCAGAAAGAAAATAAATAAAGAAGAAGATTAATCACATTTTCTTTTTTATATCCAGCCCTGTATAAAGTGCTGGAAGAAGATCTTTTCGATGCAGGATATGATATATCAAAGCCAGGGCAATATATATAGCTGCAACTTCCATCCTGATCTCTGCAAAAATTAATTGTGATAAAAACAAGACAAGCAAGAGTAATCCATTTAACCTGTCGAACCTCAGATTAACTAAAACCGCTACCCCAAACAATGACTGAGCAGCAGTGAGATATAGCTCGTGCGTCTGGGTATTGGTGTCATCGAGAACATCCAGCATAAAAGGAGCAAATGACTGTCCCGAGATGGCATATACCAGAGGAATAGTACCCACCAGCAGAGTCCACTGATTTACTTTTGATGAAATCAAAGCTTTCATAGCCGATCCTGCATGCCCTCTAAAGGCCCACGTAGCTGCAACGATAAATTCTGGAGATTCTGAGGCAAGAGGCGCCAGCCACTGCACCAGAAAGAATTCATCTACTCCCCACGCCGCTCCTGTACCTACTAACGACATGGCAAATGGTTCAGCCACAAAAAAGATAACAGCACCTGAGAATAAAAACAATAATACTGTTGTAATCCTCCTTGGTACAGTTGACATGTTGGCGACTATTTTTACGGGACCGACCAGTTCCGGCTCAACGGTTTCCATCTTGGCTATTCGTCGGGTATACATCCCAAACAGGGTTACAAGGATTAATGTATCAAAAAGATTCAAGCTCCCCTTAAGCGGAATGGTAAAGGAGTATATTGTTGCCATAGCGAGATAAAAGATTTCCACCCGCTGTGATTTATCCATTATGATAGTCTTTTTCTTTTTGGCCAGTATGAAAATGAATAAAACCAGCGGCCATCCCAAACCGACTAACAATCTGTTGGCTCCGGTCATATTGGCCAGAGCATAATGAGCCTGTTGCGGATCATGAGCCGCTTTCCAGGTAAAGACAAAATCAACAGCATATTCCGGCATAACCGCCACAAGAGCCAGAATGGCTACGGCCAATGATTCTGACATATCAATCTGAGCTGCTTCAGCGGCCCAGGAGAGTATAAAAGCCGCCGCAAAAATAGCAATACCAAAAAGCAATGCTCCTGTTTGAGGTTCGATATGGGTATGGGTAATTCCCAGATACAATCCGGGCAAGCTGGTAATAAAGGTAAAAATCGGTATCAGGTATAAATAAGGATCTATATCAAATTTCTTGTGTGATGCTGTCATGTGTGATTAACTATTATACTCCATTTCGTATAAGGGTCAGTCTTGCAGTGCCATTAATACAATCATTTATCAGTGGAGTCAAGCAATACCGTTACGCAATGAATTTATTTAAAATACTCCTACTGGAAACTTCAACCCCGGATTATCATATTTACAATGTCTTTTCTTAAAAGAATTCCTACAAGATTATCTTTAGAAGTGACAAATACTCTCGTAACATCCTTAAAAATCATCATCGCAGCTACTTCCACGATCCGGGTGTTAGGCGTAGTCACTTCGTAATCTTCCCGATAAAGCTGGGAAACTTTGATCTTATCTTCCCTCTTGAGAAGCTCTTCAAACGGCTCCACATCCATAGAATAATTCAGATTAGATATCAAAGTTTTATAGTCCGGCAGGGCGGCTTTTATCAGATCACGATCACTTATTGCTCCTAAGAGCTTGTTGTTTTCATCAACAACGGCTAAAGCCGAGAGACGATTGCGGAACATCTGGTTGGCAACCTCCTTAAGAGTGTCATCCGGTTTAACCGAAACCACATTGTGGCGCATGACATCTTTGACCATCAATTCCTTATCCACCATAACATTGGCATCGCTAATATATTTTATCAGATCAAGGGGATTGCTGACAGTACGAAGAATATCCAGGGTTCCATCCATCCTGGCAAAAGCTGCCAGACCAGCCAATGTCTGCAGGTAGAGTTTGGCAATTGTCGACGGTGTCAGAAGAAGGCAAACCGCATGAAGGGGGATATTGTCGGGTGTTTTATCCCCCAGGCCGTTTTTGGCTATGCCAATCAGGATATAAAGCTCATTAACGGCATTGGTTCTGGCATGGGGAAAAGCAAACCCGCGGCCATAAGAAGTGCTCTCGACTTCATCACGCTCTTTAATCGATCTGATAATCTCATCATAATCAAGGGCAATTCCTTCATCCCTGATCATATCCAGCAGTTCCAAAACTGCCTCTTCTTTGGTATGAGCTTTCAGATCAATGTTAATGCGCCGATCCATTAAAAGGTTAGCTAATTTCACTGATTACTCCCTCATTATCTTGAGCTAATTTTCTTTTCAATTTAATTATTTCCGGGCAAGCAACTCCGCCGGATACTAAAAATTTAACCCCTTCCTCGACTGACATCTCCAAAAGGAATACTTCATCAACGGGAAGCAGAACTACCATGCCTGAGATGGGAGTGGGAGTCGAGGGTATAAATATTGAAATATATTTTTGTTTTGTATCATCTTTTTCTATCTCAACATAATTTGAGATAAACCCTATCGACCAGGATCCTTTTCGGGGGTATTCCACCAGCGCAACTTCTTTGAAAGATTTGATAGATGGTCCGGTGACAGATTCCAGGAGCTGCTTGGCTGAATAATAGATAGGACGTATAATGGGAAGTTTGCTTAGAACCCTTTCCCCTATTTTATAAATCCTGGCACCAACATAATTCCGAGTTAATATTCCGGCCAGCAGGATAAGAAGGAGAGTTACCGCCAACCCCAATCCCGGAATATAGTATCCGAATAATTTATGGATGACCGGCTGCAGGATGCCATCAACCGTATCAAAAAGGAATTTTAAAACGATATAGGTCAGGATAAGGGGGACGACAACCAACACTCCCGAAACAAAATACTTTTTTAATAATCCGGAAAATCCAGCCACGGCTTTATCTCCTCATCCAGTAATAAATAAAATTATCTAACTGATTTTATCGGGAAAGTATCAGAATGTCAAGTAGAACTAAAATAGTCTTACGGTATCAAACCAAATGAATTGGCGAAGCTGGAGGTGAAATTTAATATCGGTTCAGGGTATAATCCAAAGAAAAATACGCCAACCGCTCCAATAATTAAAACAGTCAAGGCCGGAGCAGAAAATTTAATCGTGTAAGGGGAAGCTTCTTTGGAAAAATACATCTGTTTGATAATATTGGCATAATAATAAAGGGAGAAGACCGAGGTAACCAATCCAACACCAATAAGCCAGTACATCCAATATAATGACGGATCAGTTTGGGCAGCCTGTATACCGGCAGCAAAGACATAATACTTGGCCAGGAAGCCGGCTAACGGCGGGATACCGGCTAATGAGAGTAAAAAAACAGCCAATAAACCTGAGAGCATTGGGGAGGATTTTGATAGGCCAGAATAGTTGGCAATCTCGCAGGTTCCGGTTTTATCTTCAAAAATAGCAACCGCAGCAAAGGCTCCCATGTTAGCAAACATATAAGTGAACATATAAAAGCCCATCGAGGACATCCCCAGCTTGTTCATCGCCACCAGACCAATCATAATATAACCAGCTTGAGCAATAGAGGAATATCCGAGCATCCGCTTAATATTGGTTTGCCTGATGGCAATGGTATTACCGATAATCATGGCTAATGCTGCTATCAATGCAACCAGTCTCCCCCAGTCACTTGGAGAGAGCGCGGGTGTATGGAAGGCATATAAGCCATTTACAAATATCTTGGCAAAGGCAATTAATCCTGCAGCTTTTGAACCGACTGATAAAAATGCCGCCACTGGTGTTGGTGCCCCTTCGTATACGTCAGGAACCCACTGATGAAAAGGCGGCAGAGCCAGTTTGAAACCTATCCCGGCGACTAATAAGACAATGGCCATAATTAAGATAACACCAATATTCTGGAAAGTCAGATGAGTAACAGCCAGATTTATTTTCATCTGAACGATGTCAGTCGTGCCAGACATACCATAAAGGAATGAAATTCCATAAAGCAGCAAAGCCGATGAAAAAGCGCCTATGATAAAATATTTAATTCCAGCTTCGACCGACAATTTATTGTCCTTGAAAAAGGCAGCCAGCACAAAGAGCGGGATAGTCGTTAGTTCCAATCCGATATAGAGGGACAATAGTTCATTAGATGAAGCAAGAAACATCATACCAAGAGTAGAAAACAAAATCAATCCGTAGAATTCCCCCCGATGATTGACAATTTTATTGGCGGTGATGCCAAACGAACTACCAATCGCCATAAAGGCCGAACCGAGAAATATTATTTTAAAGAAAATGGAAGTGTCGTCCTGGAAAAACATAGATCCAAACCCTACTCCCTTACCGCTTAAAGCGAGGAGCAGACCGGTAATCAAAAGTCCGATCATAGCCATATAACCGGTCGATGATCCGCTTTTCCTTTTTGTTGTAACATCAAAGGAAATAATCACCAATGCCCAGACAAAGAGAAATATCTCCGGAGACATTATTTTCAGGTTATATGCGGGCAGTACAAATTCCATTTTATCGAGCCATTAAATTAACAAGGTTTTGCAAAGTTGCTGACATCAATATTTCCAGCGGCTTGGGATAAATACCTACAAAGAGAGTAAGTAAACCAAGCGGTATAACTGTGGCCAGTTCACGAGCATTGATATCAGTCAAACCACCCCACCGGGCAGAATCAAATTCGCCCAGGAAAACATTTTGCACCATACGCAGGATATATGCCGCACCGAGAACAACACCCAGAACTGATACACCAACTAATACTTTGTTAAGAGCACTAAAGGCTCCAACAAAAATCATAAATTCAGAGACAAATCCCGACATTCCCGGCAAGCCTAAAGCGGCCATACCAAACATTACCATCAATCCGGTATAAATCGGCAGATGCGCTCCCAGACCGCCAAAAGCTGCAATCTCACGGGTGTGCGCCCGATCATAGATTACACCTACCAAAAGGAATAGGGCACCCGTGATCAAGCCGTGCGATACCATCTGGAACATGCACCCTGCAATAGCCGTGGTCGATGAAAAGGCGCCCAGCGCCAGCATACAGTAACCCATATGCGACACCGAAGAATACGCCACCAGTTTTTTTAAATCCTTTTGCGCCATTGATACCAGAGCGCCATAGATAATTCCGATTGCACCCAAAACCGCAATCCAGAATGACAACTCCCTTAAAGCCGCGGGAAACATCGGCCAACTGATCCGAAGCATGGCATAAGTTCCCATCTTAAGGAGTACGCCGGCAAGGATGACCGAAACTGCTGTAGGGGCTTCCACGTGGGCATCAGGCAACCAGGTATGGAACGGCCAGACCGGAACTTTGATGGCAAAAGCGATAAAGAAGAAGATAAAGCAAATCATCTGCAGGGTGTGCGAAAGATTGGGCGAAGTTTCTATCAGAGTCATCATATTGAGCGTATGCGGTTCGGAAGTGAAGTAGAGAATCAGAATGGATACCAGCATAAAGATCGAGCCGAACAGGGTATATAAGAAGAACTTGATCGCGGCATATTCTTTTCTGGGACCGCCCCAAACACCAATCAGGAAGTACATCGGAACCAGCATGATTTCCCAGAAGACATAAAAGAGGAAGAAATCCAGCGAGACAAAAACACCCATCATACCGGCTTCAAGCAACAGGAAGAAGGCAAAATATTCTTTAACTCTTTTGTTAATGCCAAATGAGGCCATCAATGAAATCGTACTCAAAAGCCCGGTCAGGAAAAGCATCGGTACTGAAATACCGTCAACACCCAGATAGTATTGCGCGTTGAGAGTTGGAATCCAATTGAATGGTCCTTCCACATAGACCATCGCCGATGATTGAGCATGGTTAATGAAATAGTCCCAGGTAATCCAGAAGGTCTCAATCATGGGAATAGCGCTTATCAGGGTTGCTGTCCACTTGACAGCTTTATTGCTGTCTTTGGGCATTAGCATCACCACGAGCATTCCCAATAGCGGAATGAAAATAAGTGAACTCAATAACATGCTAAAATCTATCCTCCTCTACACTTTTTCTTCCTGGGGAATATCAGGACCTTTGCCATGATTATTCCAGGCTAATCGGGTCACGATAGCAATTAACGGAACCCCTATCACAAAAATGATCGTAATAATCGGCCAATCCCAGTCAAAGTGTACGAATTCCAATTTAACTATTCCAATAAGAACAACCATCATGGCAATCGTCAGGGTATAGAACTGCGCCTGACCATTCTGGATGTATCTCAGTAAATTACCTGTTTTTCTAACAACCCATCCCGCTCCGTTAACGGCTCCATCGACAACCCATACGTCAAACAACATTTTCAAATCAGACCAGAGTATGGTAGCCCAGGCGACACCGTTAACCAAACCATCGATAATACCAGCATCGAATTTCCACATGAAGTCGGCGATTTTTAAAATCGGGTTAAGAAGCAGGAAACCATAAATTTCATCGAAGTAGAATTTATTGTAAGAGAGTTTATAAAGCAGTTTAAAGCGATTGGCAATGGCATCAGCGGAAATTACTTTCTTAAAATAAATCAAATATGCCAATCCAATTCCAGAGAGACCAACACAGAGTGAAATTATCATCAAAGCAATCGATGGAGCATGTTCTCCCGCTTCGGGTCCGTGATATACAAACTGTGCGAAGCCGTTATGCAGCCAGGGAATACCAACCCAACCAGCTCCAACAGCAAGAGCTGCTAAAAATACAAGTGGTCCGGTCATAACTTTGGGGGACTCATGAGCATGATCAAAACGATGCTGATCACGCGGCTGACCAAAAAAGGTCAGGAAGCAAAGCCGCCACATGTAGAAAGCAGTCATAAAGGCGATCAACAGAGTTAGGACAAAAAAGACGGGGTGATGTAATGTAGCAGCCACAATTTCATCTTTAGACCAAAACCCCGCCAATGGGAAAATACCGGCAATTGACAGCGAGGCGATCATAAAGGTTGTTGCAGTTGTCTTCATCTTGGGATACAAGCCACCCATCTGCTGGATATCATTGGTATGCACCCCATGAATGACCGATCCAGCGCCAAGGAACAACAAACCTTTAAAGAAGGCGTGGGTCATCAGATGGAACGTTCCAGCATAGTAACCAACCGAATGATGATGTTGAGCGGTGTCATAACCATATAAACCAAGAGCCATAATCATATAACCCAACTGACTGACAGTTGAATAGGCTAAAACACGTTTAATATCATTTTGAGTGAGAGCCATTGAGGCAGCTAAGAAAGATGTCACCAAGCCAATAATTGCAACTACTAAAGCAGCATCTGCTGAACCGACAAAGAGGCTCATTGATCTTGCCACCAGATAGACCCCAGCGGCTACCATGGTAGCGGCATGGATTAAAGCAGATACCGGAGTGGGGCCTTCCATCGCATCGGGAAGCCAGACATGTAACGGGAACTGAGCTGATTTACCCACCGCACCACAGAAGACAAATATTGCAGTAGCGGTAAGAATTCCGATCGGCATGGCTCCACCGGCGATTTTATCAAAGACATCACCGTAGTTAAAAGTCCCGCAATAGAAAGCTATCAGGAAAAGACCGACCAGAAAACCGAGATCACCTATGCGGGTGGTGATAAAGGCTTTTTTACAGGCATCGGCGGCTGATTTTTTCTCAAACCAGAAACCGATCAAAAGATAAGATGTCAGACCAACCAGTTCCCAGAAAATGAAAATCATAAAGAAATTGTTAGCCAGTACCAAACCAAGCATGGAAAACAGGAAGAGTGACAGATAGGCAAAAAAGCGACTGAACCTGGGGTCGCCATGCATATACCCAACCGAATAAATCTCTACACATGCTCCTACCGTTGTAACCACAACTAACATCACTGCAGTTAAAGCATCGATAAGTATTCCTATTTCCAGATTTAGCCCGGGGAAATTTATAAAGGGATAAAAGGCTTCATATGGCGTTCCGCCCCTATTCAATGTCTCTATTAAAACAATGATAGCCATCACCCAGGAGGTAAGAATCGAGGCAATTGACCAGGCGGCTGACAGCTTCTCTTTCCAGCGGAGGAAAAAGACTATCATCACAAAGGAGAAAGCCGGTATTAAACAAATCAGAAATGAATATTTTGTCATTGTGTCAATCCTACCACTTCATTACCTGGTAATTATCCGTTTCGATCCCTCGCCAGTTGCGGTAAACCAGCAGGACAATCGCCAGACCAACAGCCGCTTCAGCGGCGGCCACGACGATAATAAAAATGGCAAACAGTTGCCCGACCAGTCCATCGGTCATGATAAACTTATTAAAAGCTACAAAATTTATATTCACCGCATTAAACATCAATTCCAGCGACATCAGTATACCGATTGTATTTCGGCGAGTCAAAACGCCAAACAACCCGATTGAAAAGAGGACAGCCGCCAGAGCCAGATAATAAAACATCAGGCATTCTCCTTTCGAGCCAGGACAATCGCCCCGATCATCGCCGCTAACAAGAGGACTGAGACAACCTCGAAGGGAAGCATAAATTGGGTCATGAGAAGTTTACCAAGAGCCATGATTGTCCCATCAGAGAGATCTTTTTCCTGATAGCGCCAGACACCGGTGTTGCTGATTAAAAGAATCGTAGTAAGGGCAAAAACAACACTTACAAAAACCGAAACCGGAACATTTTCATTTGATTGGACGATTTTTCTTGAAGCCAGATTACTTGTCAGCATAATAGCAAAAATAATCAGGATCGAGACTGCCCCCACATAAATAAGAACCTGGGCAGCAGCGAGAAATTCCGCTTCAAGAAGAATAAAAATACCGGCTACAGAGAACAGACAAAGAATTAAAAAGAGAGCGCAATGGAAGACGTTTTTCAGACTGACAACCATAAAGCCGGATACTAAAATTATAAATGACAAAATCCAGAAGACCGGACTTGCCTGAGCTCCCTCAATCATTACTCTTTATCCTCACCTGATAGTGGTGCCGGAGGCACTTTATTATCTTCAACCTTTGTTTCTTTTATTTCATTGACTGGCTTTTCAGCTTTTACTTCTGAATCTGCCGATTTTACTTTTTTTGCTTCAGCTTTTACTGGCTTCTCATCATCGCCAGCGTCTTCACTTTTCTTTTTCTTTTTGGACTCGTACTTTGCATCCCGACCCATTTCCTGAAGTTTGTCTTTATCCCAAAAGAGGTCATCTTTATTATCAGTGGAGAATTCATATTTAGGAACCATTTTAATAGCCGAAAAATTACAGGCTTCCTCGCACAAACCACAGAAGCAACAGAGGGCATGATCTAATGTAAATGACTTTACTTCCCGTTTTTTGGTTTCGGGATCGCGGGGGGCATCAATGTTTATTGCTGATGTCGGACAGGCCTTTTCGCAAAGGACACAGCCGGTGCAGTTAAGCTCGCCCGTCTCCTTATCAGAAAGAAGAACCACCATCCCGCGTGATCTCTCCGGCATTTCCCATTTTTGTTCGGGATACTGAATAGTAATAGCATGGCGGCCGAGGTGCTTACCGGTAATACCCATACCTGATATTAGTGCTTTGATGTCTTTGAAAATACCCATTTACAAATTCATCCTTACCAGTGCCATCCTAAATATTTAATTATCCCGCCCAATATCAGATTGGCAAACGTTACCGGGATTAAAAACTTCCATGCAAATTCCATCAACTGGTCAACGCGCAAGCGCGGATAAGTCCAGCGGAACAACATGAGTAATAAAACCACCCCTAACGATTTCATGAGAAACCAAAGCCACGATGGGATAAATGCCCAGCCGTTCCATCCGCCTAAAAACAAGGTCGTGGCAATAGCTGAGACGGTAAACAAATTAACAAACTCAGCCAGAAAGAACATGGCGAATTTCATTCCGGAATATTCCACATTATAACCAGCCACCAATTCCTGCTCTGCTTCCGGAATATCAAAAGGAGTACGGTTGGCTTCGGCTGTGGCGGCAATTATATAAGTAACAAAAGCGATCGGGCCAAAAGGAACCTTGAAGATAAACCAGTTGAAGATCCAACCCGATTGTGCTTTTACAATATCAACCATTGAAAGGGATCCGACAAATACGATAATCGTCAAAACCGAGGCTACCATCGGAACTTCATAGCTGACAACCTGGGCCGCTGAACGCATTCCCCCTAAAAGAGCATATTTATTATTCGATCCCCAGCCGGCCATTACTAATGATATAACCGTGAAAGTAGTAACCGCCATTATATAAAGGATACCGATATTGAGATCAGCGACAATCAGACCATCACCCCAGGGGATAACCACATAGGCTAAAAAGGCCGCCACAAAGCAGATAACCGGAGCCCAGAAGAAGACAACTTTATCGCGCGAAGCAATAACCACATCCTCTTTCTGGAGGAGTTTGAGTCCATCCATCAAAGTCTGATACCAGCCATGCCAGCCATGACGCATCGGGCCGAATCGCTGCTGAATATGTCCGGCAATTTTACGTTCCCACCAGACTAAGAAGAGGGCCAATACCGCCAATGCTCCAAAAGTGATGGCACCGAGTGCAATATAGCTGATTGATATTACCCATACTTCCGGAAGTCCCAGATCAACCAGCAATCCTCTCAGCCAGCTAAACACCGGTGTAAGTTCCAATGTAGCAATGGGCCAGTTCATCGATCCACCTCGGGCATAATAATATCCAACGTTGCAAAATTGGCAACCAGATCGGCAATCAACATATCGGTTCCATAATGTGGTAAAACTTGAAG
>JBDRQG010000429.1:0-2172 GCA_043826475.1 bacterium | reverse complement strand
TGGTAAGTTCTTTTAAAGCATTGACCGAAATATCAAATTGATCCAAACCGTATTGTTCAATAAAAGCTGTCATTGACCAGTTATATAAGCCGCCCGTGTGAGGAGCGGCTTTTATAAATATGTCAGTAGTCTCTTTATACGAATCAGGCATAAAAGGTTTAAGCTGACGGCCAACTTCATTCAAACGATCTTTAAGTTCAAGATCAAAGAATTCTTTAGTACATACCTTATCGATAAAACTCTTCTGATCATAGTCTTTGTATACCTTAGAAAGGTCTGATGCAAATTTGGAAACTGATTCCCTGTTTACATAATCCTTCCAGTGTACCTTCTCTTCCTTTTTAACCTTCGGCATAGATTACTTTACCGATCCCACCAATTTTACAAAAGTATCTACATCAGAAAGCGACCGATTAACAGCATCAACCCAGAAATCTTTCTTGGTCAAATCTACCCCCATATGCTTCTGTGCCAGATCCTCAGTTTGCATACAACCGGTATCAGCCAATAGATTGCGATACTTACTGGCAAAAGCGGAGCCTTCCTTGCGAGCCCGATCATAAACCCCACCGGAGAAAAGATATCCAAAAGTATAAGGGAAGTTATAAAATGGAGAATCTGTAATATAGAAATGAAGCTTCGAACACCAAAACAGATCGTGGAAACCGTCCGGATCCATCAGATCACCAAATGCTTTTTTCTGAGCTTCGAGCATCATCTCTTTCAAGCGGTCCTTCTGCACAATCCCTTTGGCTCTTTCGGTGTAGAACATTTTATCAAAGATGAAGCGACAGTGAATATCCGAGAACATAGTATAGGCCGCCTGAAGTTTCTGGTCCAGCAGCATCAGTTTTTCCTGCGGATCACTAACATTTTCCAATGCGGCATCGACCACCAGAGTTTCAGAAAAAATCGAAGCGGTCTCAGCCAGCGGCATAGGGTAGTCCTGTGAAAAGAGGGGCTTCTCCCTTACAACCCACTGATGATAGGCATGACCCAGTTCATGAGCCAGCGTTAACAGATTTTCAAAGGTGCCATTGTAGGTCATAAATATGCGTGATTGCTTCACCGAATTCATGTTGGTGCAGAATCCCCCGCCAGCCTTGCCGGTACGGTCCTCAGCTTCAACCCAGCGGTTTTTGAGCGCCATCTTAATAAAATCAGCAAACTCGGAGGAAAACGGCTCGACATTCTTAACAATAAAATCACCCGCCTCTTTGAAACTATAAAGAGTCTCAGAGTTTCCACAGGGAGCAAACTGATCAAACCAGGAGTATTTTTCGATCCCGAGTAGTTTTTTCTTGGCTTCAATAAATGGTTTTAACTGCGAAGTTTTTTCAGCAATAACTCCCCACATGGCATTAAGCGTTTCTTCTTTCAGTCGTGACTGCACCAGTGGTTCCTGAAGAGCTGAGTTCCATTTTCTGTTTTTATATAGCGAAAGCCTGAATCCGGCTTGCGCATTGAGAGCCATTCCAGCCAGATCAGCTCTTGTCTCCCAGGCTTTATAAATTGCTTCAAAAGCTCTCTTGCGAATATCGCGGTTACTATCTGACATTTTCGCTGCTAACTGGCCCATAGAGAGTGATTTCGTTTCTCCATCCTCTTCAAAATCACCTCTGAGATCACCGGCCATTTTATCATACAATCGATTCCAGGCATGGTAACCATTAACAGCCAATTCAAGAGCGAGCGATTCCTTCTCAAGCGGCATTTTGCTTTTGGCAATAGTACGGAGTTCGTTGAGATAAAATTCAATATTTTTTAACTCAGGGCTATCAATAAGCATCTTCCACTGGACATCGCTTTGGCTAAGAGATTTGGCTTCCAGTTCGGTACTCATTTTTTTCCAATCGGCATAATAGTTATCAGCCTCCCCCAGAATAGCCTGAGCCTCGTTATCTGCTACATTTTGCGATGTTAGACATCCGGTAAAGGAAAAAATTGTGCTTATTGAATCAAGGGTTGACTGCAGCTTTAAAATAAAAGCTATCCAACTTCTAAGAGTTGAATTATCGATTTTGGCAGGCAGTTCATTCATCATCTTTGCCGCTGCAGCAAGCTCAGCCTTTAAATCATCGCGATACTTTTTAAATTCTTTGGATTTGCTTCCACCGGGGAAAATTGATTCCAGATCCCAGGTCGGCGCCGGAGGTATTTTTTGTTCAGACA
>JBDRQG010000428.1:0-16574 GCA_043826475.1 bacterium | reverse complement strand
CCGTCTTGCGCGCCAACACCATTGTCATCGCCGCCGTTAAGGTCGTCTTTCCATGGTCTACGTGACCAATCGTGCCCACATTCACGTGGGGCTTTGTCCGTTCAAATTTCTGCTTCGCCATGACTAAGGCTTGCCTCCCTTATATCCGTACACGATCTAACATTTTTTTCGATACCTCTTCAGGAACAGCTCTATACGTGGAGAATTGCATTGAGAACAACGCTCTCCCCTGAGAAATGTTGCGCAGCGTGTTAGCATAGCCAAACATTTCCGAGAGAGGAACACTGGCAGCAATCACAGTAGCACGATCGCGGGGAACCATTCCTTTTATCTTTCCACGCCGGGTATTAAGATCACCTACCACAGCACCCATGTAAACTTCCGGCACAACAACTTCGACATCCATAATCGGTTCAAGCAGCATCGGTCCGGCTTTTTTGGCGCCATCCTGCAATGCCATAGATCCAGCCACACGGAAAGCCATCTCACTGGAGTCAACCTCGTGATAGCTGCCGTCGATCAGTTCACAGTGGATACCGGTCATAGGGTAACCGGCCAAAACGCCATTAACCATAGCTTCTTTTACGCCTCTTTCAATAGAGGGGATATATTCTCTTGGAATGGCGCCCATCTTAACATTATTTTCAAATTTAAATGGTGTTTCATCACTGGTCGGTCTGACTTTCATAACAACATGACCGTATTGTCCTTTACCACCGGATTGGCGAACAAATCTCCCCTCGCATTGAACTTCACGGGATATTGTTTCTTTATAAGCAACCGAGGGCTTACCAACCGATGCTCCAACACCAAATTCACGCATCAAACGGTCAATCAGAATTTCCAAATGTAGCTCACCCATTCCGCTGATAATCGTCTGGGCGGTATCATCGTCCTGCCTGACACGGAAAGTTGGATCTTCCTCTGCAAGTTTTACCAACGCTTCTGATAATTTATCCTGATCAGCTTGCGTCTTAGGTTCGATAGAAACAGAGACAACCGGCTCCGGGAAAGTCATTCTTTCCAGAACGAGAGGATGTTTCGGATCACAGAGTGTATCCCCGGTAGTAGTTTTACGCAATCCGATAGCAGCCACGATATCACCGGCGTAAGCCACCTGAATATCTTCTCTCTTATTGGAGTGCATCCGAAGGAGGCGTGCGATTCGTTCTTTGATACCGGAATTAGGATTCAACAGATAAGAACCGGCATTTATCTGTCCGGAATATACTCTGATATAAGATAACCGGCCGACATATGGATCAGTCATAATTTTAAAGGCTAAAGCTGAAGTCGGCTCGTCAATACTGGGCCTACGCAAAACGTTTTTTTCCGAGCTATCAATCAAATGCCCAACAACCGGAGGCTTATCCATAGGTGACGGAAGAAAATCAACAACAGCATCCAATAACTTCTGAATTCCTTTATTTTTAAACGATGAACCGCAAAGTACCGGCACCATTTTAGATTCAATAGTAGCCTTTCTTACCGCGGCCATAACCTGTAAAGGATCCAGGGGCTCGTCATGTAAAAACTGATCGAGAAGGTGGTCGTCATAATCCGCCACCGCCTCGAGCAATTTTTCACGATACCCATTTGCTACCGGAACCATATCTTCGGGGACATCCAAGTCATCAAAAACAATACCAGCGGAATCTTCATGGAAAACGCGGAATTTCATTGTCATCAAATCAATAATTCCACGGAACATTTCGCCTTCACCGGCCGGGATATTAATGGCTACACAGTTGGAAGCAAAACGCTCATTCATCGTATCAAGAGCCAGTTTAAAATTTGCCCCTGTTCTGTCCATTTTATTTATATATGCAATCCTCGGCACCTGATATTTATCAGCCTGGCGCCAGACTGTTTCCGATTGCGGCTCAACACCCCCGACAGCACAGAAAAGAGCAACAGCTCCATCAAGAATCCTCAATGACCGTTCAACTTCTACGGTAAAATCAACATGTCCGGGAGTATCAATAATATTGATTGTATGATCACGCCAGAAACAGGTAGTAGCAGCCGAGGTGATAGTAATACCACGCTCTTTTTCCTGCTCCATCCAGTCCATAGTAGCTGCACCATCATGCACTTCCCCCATACGGTGAGTCTTTCCGGTATAGAAAAGAATTCTCTCCGTTGTGGTAGTTTTTCCGGCATCGATATGAGCCATAATACCAATATTTCTGATTTGATCCAATTTCATAATTTAGACAAAAAAATTCCCTGATACTCACATTCGTAATTAAAACTTCAGCAAATCAGGGGTGGATATATTTCTAAAAAAGAGAAACCAGCGATTAATATAATCGCCGCCACCGCCGCAGAACTGTCTGTTTCAAAGCTTTATCCTTAGTTATTAGATTACAGTTTCCTGAATCCATAGAATAACAAGATTGCAACTACCACTTAAAGTGTGCAAAAGCCTTATTGGCTTCCGCCATCTTGTGAGTATCCTCCTTCTTCTTTATTGAAGCGCCTTCATTGTTTGCCGCTGCTAGCAGTTCAGCGGAAAGCTTTTCGGCCATTGTTTTTCCGTTCCGGGCTTTGGTGTATAAAATTATCCACCTGATCGCCAGAGCAGTTCGCCTATCCGGTCGGACTTCAACCGGAACCTGATAAGTGGCACCGCCAACTCGACGGGAACGAACTTCAAGAACGGGCTTGACATTATTTACAGATTTGCGAAACAGCTCCAAACCGTTTTCGCCAGATTTCTTTTCCATGGTGTCCAAAGCATCATACATAATCTGTTCAGCAGTTGAGCGTTTGCCGTTTTTCATCAAACAAGAAACAAACTGAGTAATCAGTTTATCATTAAATTTATAATCAGCAACAACGCGTCTTTTTTGAGCACTAAATCGTCTAGACATTCTCTATCAGTTTCCTACGCTTTGGGTTTCTTTGTACCATACTTGGATCGTGATTTTTTGCGATCTGCAACACCGGAAGTATCCATTACACCACGAATGATGTGATAACGAACACCAGGTAAATCTTTTATACGACCGCCTCGAATCATCACGATCGAATGTTCCTGAAGATTATGCCCTTCACCCGGAATATATGCGGTCACTTCAATTTTATTAGTCAGACGTACCCTGGCTACTTTACGTAAAGCAGAATTCGGTTTCTTCGGGGTCGAAGTATATACACGTGTACAAACCCCTCTCTTCTGCGGGCAAGAACCCATCGCAGGGGTTTTTGTTTTTTCCAGGATCCGCTTTCTTCCTTTGCGAATCAATTGATTTATCGTCGGCACAATCTCTCCTATTTACCTATATTCAAAATAGAACATAGAACCGCAAATTTAACCTTAAATCCCAATCTGTCAAGAGTTTTTATCAAAAATATCTGCAACATTTTGAGATAAATTCGCCTCGGCTATATCCGGGACGGATAATTCATCTTCAGACTCTTCTTGTTCCTCTTCTTCAGGGACAACTTCAATATTCTTATATTTATCAATTCCGGTACCGGCCGGTATTAAATGACCGATAATTACGTTTTCCTTAAGACCCAATAAATAGTCAATTTTACCCGAAATAGCAGCTTCAGTAAGCACTTTGGTGGTTTCCTGGAATGAAGCAGCCGAGATAAAACTTTCGGTAGATAGAGAAGCTCTTGTTATCCCTAATAAAAGGGGTCTGGAAGTGGCCGGATCGCCACCTTCAGCGATAACGCGATCATTTTCTTCAGTGAATTTGATCTTATCAACTTTTTCTCCTTCGAGGAAGGTAGTATCACCAAAAGCCTCAATCATAACTTTCTGCATCATCTGGCGGACGATCACCTCAATATGCTTGTCATTGATCTTAACACCTTGCAAGCGATAGACTTCCTGGATTTCATTTACCAGATAAGATTGCGCTTCATTAACCCCCAAAATAGCAAGAATATCGTGAGGATCAATTGCTCCTTCACAAAGGCGGGTGCCGGCTTTTACCATATCTCCGGAGTGAACCATCATATGTTTTCCATGAGGGACAAGATACTCTTTTGATTCATCCATTTCACCATTGATAATGATCTGCTGTTGACCGCGAACAATCTTACCAAATTCGACTTCACCGTCAATTTCAGAAATGACAGCAGGATCACTTGGGCGACGAGCCTCAAACAATTCGGCCACACGAGGTAAACCACCGGTAATATCACGAGATTTTGAAATAACACGAGGCATTTTGACCAGCACATCACCTGCAGCAACTGCTTGTCCGTCAGCTATTTGAAGCTGGGCATCAGTCGGTATACGATAGCTTCCGATAGTCCTGTCATTGGCAGATTTTACCAGAATTGTAGGAAATAGACTTTTATCTTTAGTATCAATGATAATAGATTGAATCAGCCCGGTCTGCTCGTCATGAGCTTCACGGAAAGAGACATCTTTAATAATGTCCTTGAATTCAATTTTACCCGATTTTTCAGCTAAAATTGTTCCCGTATAAGGATCCCATTCAAATATAATGTCACCTTTTTTGACCTCCTGACCATCTTTAACTGTCAGATTAGATCCATAAGGGACTTTGAGACGGCTTCTTACACGATCTTTTGAATCCAAAATATGAATTTCACCAACACCTTCACGACTGACAACCATTATAAAGCCATCATTTCTGGTAATTGCTTTAATGTCAATGAATTTGACGAAACCATCATATTTTGACACAACTTGTGATTGCTCAGCAATACGGGCAGCTGTACCACCGATATGGAAAGTTCTGAGAGTTAACTGAGTGCCCGGTTCACCAATTGACTGAGCAGCAATAACTCCAACAGCCTCACCAATAAATACCATTTTCATCGTACCCAGGTTACGGCCATAGCACTTGGCGCAAACGCCATATTTAGATTCACAAGTTAATACAGATCTGATATTGACTGTTTCAACACCAGCTTCTTCAATCGCCGCAGCTTCATGCTCCTCAATCGGATCACCGGCAGAGACTATTTTTTCCTCGGTAATAGGATCATAAACATCTTCGAGCGAGACTCTCCCAAGTATACGATCACTAAGGGATTCAATAACTTCTTCACCTTCTTTAATAGCAGAGACTTCCAAACCAAGAATTGTGCCACAGTCGATTTCACGGATAATAACATCCTGAGCAACATCAACCAGACGACGAGTCAAATAACCGGCATCGGCAGTCTTTAAGGCGGTATCAGCCAAACCCTTACGAGCACCGTGAGTCGAAATGAAATATTCCTGCACCGTCAGACCTTCACGGAAATTTGAAGTAATCGGGTTTTCAATAATTTCACCAACACCACCGGTAATTTTTTTCTGTGGTTTGGCCATCAATCCACGCATACCGGCCAATTGGCGAATCTGTTCACGAGAACCACGCGCACCTGAATCTGCCATCATATACACAGGATTAAAACCCTGCTTTTCCAAAGCCAGATTATCAAACATAACCGTGGCAATATCCGCAGTGGTTCTGGTCCAGGTATCAATGACCTGATTATAACGTTCACCGTTAGTAATGACACCCCTCTCATAACGCTTCTGAATTTTCTTAATTTCCGCTTCGGCCAATTTTATCAGAGTTTCTTTTTCTTTTGGGACTACTAAGTCATCAATTGAAACAGTAATGCCTGCTTTAGTAGCGTATTCAAAACCAATAGTTTTTAACCTGTCCAGAAAATCAACTGTAGTTGACTGGCCAAATAACCAGAATGATTTTGCAACTACATCTTCAATTCTTCCACGATTGGTCCCTTCGTTTATGTAAGGAATTCCTTCAGGGAGAATACTATTAAAAATCAATTGGCCTGCGGTTGTCTTTATAATTTTATGATCAATCTTTACATCAATAAGTGCATGTAGCTCAAGATTCCCCGAATCATAAGCCGCCAGAGCTTCGCTAGGCGAATAGAAAGCCATTCCTTCACCCTTACAGCCTTCTCTGGTTTTTGTCAGATAATAACATCCGATAACCATATCCTGAGACGGAACCGCAATCGGGCGGCCAGAGGAAGGAAGCAAAATATTATTCGTAGAAAGCATCAGCATCTTAGCTTCAAGCTGGGCTTCAAAGGAGAGCGGAACATGAACCGCCATCTGGTCGCCGTCAAAGTCAGCATTAAAAGCAGCACAGACCAGAGGATGCAAGCGAATCGCTTTACCTTCAACCAAGACCGGATAAAAAGCCTGAATGCCAAGCCTATGCAAAGTAGGGGCGCGGTTTAGCATAACCGGATGATCTTCGATAATCTCTTCCAGAATATCCCAGACTTCGGGACGTTCACGCTCCACTAATTTTTTAGCAGACTTAACCGTCTGGACATATCCCTTTTCTTCAAGCTTCATTATAATGAATGGCTTGAACAGTTCCAGCGCCATAGTTTTTGGAAGACCGCATTGATGCAATTTCAACTCCGGGCTGACAACAATAACCGAACGACCGGAATAGTCGACACGCTTACCCAGCAAATTCTGACGGAAACGCCCCTGCTTCCCTTTTAAAAGATCTGAAAGGGATTTTAAGGGTCGTTTGGAATCACCACGAACCGAATGAGTACGGCGCCCATTATCAAACAGAGCATCAACCGCTTCCTGAAGCATTCTCTTTTCATTGCGAAGAATGACATCCGGAGCCTGAATATCGATAAGTTTTTTCAGACGATTGTTGCGGTTTATTACCCGTCGATACAAATCGTTAAGATCGGAGGTTGCAAAACGTCCCCCTTCCAACGGTACCAGTGGACGCAAATCCGGCGGAATTATAGGAATTACTTCAAGAATCATCCATTCCGGTTTATTATTTGACTGGCGGAAAGATTCAACGATACGCAACCGCTTGAGAACATCTTTTTTTCGCTGAACCGATGTTTCTATTTTAGCTTGTGCGCGAAGTTCGATAGCCATCTCATCGATGTCTTTTCTAGCTAAAATTTCACGAACCGCTTCAGCTCCCATACGAGCATCAAAAGATTTGCCGGCCTCTTCAAGCTCGACATATTCTTCCTCGGTCAGTACATCTCCCTCTTCATAGGAGGAATTACCAGGATCAATAACAAGATAATTTTCGTAATACAGCACCCGTTCGAGTTCTCGGATCGACAGATTTACAAGGTGTCCAATGCGAGATGGCAGTGATTTAAAATACCAGATATGAGATACCGGGACAGCCAGCTTTATGTGGCCCATTCTTTCCCGCCGTACCTTCGACTGGGTAACTTCTACTCCGCAGCGATCGCATACAATACCACGAAAACGAATACGCTTGTATTTTCCGCAGTTACATTCCCAGTCTTTGACCGGTCCGAAGATTCTTTCGCAGAACAACCCGTCGCGCTCAGGCTTAAAAGAGCGGTAGTTGATTGTTTCAGGTTTTAAAACTTCGCCATACGACCATGAGAGGATTGTATCTGGTGAGGCTATTTGAATCTGGATAGCCGCAAACTCTGCAGTACCCTTTTTCTGCACCACGGACCTACCCGTCATATCGATCATGGTAATCTCCTATATTATCAAAAATGTTCATCATCAGGTTTTCGCGCATCCTAAGATGAACTACTTCTCTATCAATTTCACATCTAACCCCAGGGCCTGCAATTCTTTTACCAGAACATTGAAGGCTTCGGGATAACCCGGTTCAGGTGAATTTTCACCTTTTACAATCGCTTCATAAACACGGCTTCTGCCAGTCACGTCATCAGACTTAACCGTCAGCATTTCCTGGAGAGTGTAAGCAGCTCCGTAAGCTTCCAGCGCCCAGACTTCCATTTCTCCGAATCGCTGTCCGCCAAACTGAGCTTTACCACCCAGCGGCTGCTGAGTAACCAGTGAGTATGGCCCGATTGAACGAGCATGTATTTTATCATCAACCAAATGGGATAATTTAAGCATATAAATGTACCCCACGGTGATTCTGTTATCAAAAGCTACACCGGTCATACCATCGATAAGGTTTATTTTACCGTCTTCAGGTAATCCAGCTTCGGCCAGCTTATCCTTTATCTGCTGAATAGTAGCTCCTTCAAAAACCGGGTTGGCATGATATTCGCCCAGATTTGCAGCAGCCCAGCCAAGATGTGTTTCTAAAATTTGTCCAATATTCATACGTGAAGGAACGCCAAGTGGATTCAGAATAATATTAACCGGCGTGCCGTTCTCCATATATGGCATATCTTCAATAGGCACCAAACGGGAGACAACACCTTTATTACCGTGTCTTCCGGCCATCTTATCACCCACCGAGATTTTACGTTTGATAGCAATCGTCACTTTGACTAACTGCTTGACGCCCGGGGGTAATTCGGCTCCGCGGACAACCTTATCAATCTCAATTTCCATCTGAATTTTCTTTTTCTCGAGCACAGCACTGGCTTCCTCGATAATAGAATTCACATGCTTATTGATGTTCTCATCTTTACAGAATCCTTCAGGAGCAACCGCATTTTCAAAATCGAAATCATTAAAGAAATCATCTTTGAATTTGTGTCCTGCTCTGACAAGAATACTGTTATCCAGAGAAGACCTGATTGTCTGCGATGTCTGTTCATTCAACAGATCGCCCAATTTCTGATTCCTGAGAGTAATAATATCATGAATCTGTTTATTAAAATGCTTTTTAATCTCAGCAATATCAGTCTTTTCCTGTTTCTTGGCATCGTCCGTACGTTCCTTACGGCTGAAAACCTGAGTATTAATGACGATACCTTTCATTCCGGGCGGCGCTTTCAACGAAGCATCACGGACATCACCCGCCTTTTCACCGAAGATTGCTCTTAATAGGCGTTCTTCAGGCGAGAGTTCAGTCTCTCCCTTAGGCGTAACTTTCCCTACCAGAATATCGCCCGCTTCAACTTCAGCACCTTCTCGAACGATACCCATTTCATCAAGATTTAAAAGTGCCTCTTCAGAGACATTGGGTATTTCACGAGTAATTTCTTCAGCACCGCGTTTTGTGTCGCGAACCTGAAGTTCATATTCTTCAACATGAATCGAAGTGAAAATATCTCTATGAACTAATTCTTCAGAGAGAATAATAGCATCTTCATAATTGTATCCCCGCCACGGCATAAATGCAACCAAAACATTATAGCCAAGAGCTAATTCGCCGCGATCAACCGCAGGTCCGTCAGCAATAGGCTGTCCGGCTGCAATCTGATCACCCACCTCAACTACCGGACGGTAATTAATGCAGGTATCCTGATTGGAACGGCGGTATTTGGAAAATTTATATTCGTCATCCTCAACCCACCCAAGCTTGCCAACCTGCTGTTTGACTGATGGTCGGATTACAATTTTATTTGCATCCACATATATAACTTCTCCGGCTCGAGCCGCCTTTATTACAGCACCGGTATCTTCAGCCACTTTTCGTTCCATGCCGGTTCCCACAAAAGGAGCCTGAGTAACGAGCAATGGAACAGCCTGGCGCTGCATATTGGAGCCCATTAGAGCACGGTTGGCGTCGTCATGCTCAAGGAACGGAATAAGTGAAGCGGCAACAGAAACAATCTGCCGCGGGGAGACATCCATATATTGGACATCCTCAACAGCGACGAGAGGATAATCCGAACGACGTCTTGCGATGACATGATCTTTTTCAAATTTGCGTGTTTTTTCATCAAATGGCTCATCGCACTGAGCAATGAAATAACGATCTTCCATGTCCGCTGAAAGATATTCTATATCATCGGTAACTTTCCCTTTAATAACTTTGCGATAAGGGGTCTCAAGGAAACCGTACTTATTAATTTTTGCAAATGTCGCCAGAGAGGTAATCAAACCAATATTCGGACCTTCAGGGGTTTCAATAGGGCACATCCGGCCATAATGAGTGTGGTGGACGTCGCGGACCTCAAAGCCGGCTCTTTCCCGTGTCAAACCGCCAGGACCAAGAGCTGAGAGACGCCTTTTATGGGTCAATTCAGAAAGCGGATTAGTTTGATCCATAAATTGGGATAATTGCGAAGAGCCAAAAAACGTTTCGATTACTGTTGAAACAGTTCTAGCGTTCACCAGAAGCTGAGGCGTTACATTTTCCTGATCTTTAAGTGATAACCGCTCGCGAATCGTACGGGCAACACGCGATAATCCTACCGAAAAAAGGTTTGACATCAGCTCGCCTACAGTACGGGCACGGCGGTTTCCAAGATGATCGATATCATCGGTAAAGCCCTGATCATTAACTAATCCAATAAGGTATTTTACAATGCAAACAAAATCTGCAGGATCAAGAGTGGTTTTTTCCAGAGGAACGTCAAGCCCCATCCGCTGATTGATCATATAACGACCAACTTCGCCAAGATCATAGCGTTTGTTGTTGAAGAAGAATTTTTCGAGTAATGATTCCGCCATTTCAAGTGTCGGCGGCTCGCCCGGACGAATCAAAGAATAAATTTTAACAAGAGCTTCTTCGCGGGACTTGGTTGAATCTTTGCGCATTGTATTTAAAATTACAAAGACTTCTCTTTTATTTACATCGGGTGAAATCACTTTGATGCTTTTGAAACCGGCATCTATCATCTTGCTGATGGTAGCTTCAACCAGCGGTTCACCGGGAGTAAAAATAATCTCGCCGGTTTCTTTATCTATTAAATTTTCAGCTAATACTGTTTTTTCCAGTTCAGAGGAATCTTTTTTGGTCAGGTTGGTTTTGGTGACAGTATAGAAAAGATTAATCAGGTCATCATCAGTAGAGTAGCCAATAGCACGCAGAAGTGTCGTAGCGGGCATTTTTCTTCTGGAATCTATATAAACGTACATGATATTATTAATATCTGTGGAAAACTCGACCCAAGAGCCGCGATAAGGAATAATTCTGGCGGAATTCAGTCTCTTGCCATTAGCGTGATATGATTCATCAAAGAAGACTCCCGGGCTGCGATGGAGCTGGCTGACAATAACTCGTTCTGCCCCATTAATAATAAAGGTACCCCATTCAGTAACAACCGGCAATTCGCCCAGATAAACATCCTGTTCGATAATATCCTTGACTTCCTTTTTCTCCCCTTCACCTTCTCTGGCAATCAGGCGCATGGTAACGCGCATCGGGGCGGCATAGGACATATTTCTGGAGCGGCATTCATCTATCGTGTACCTGTTGGGTCCAAGATGATAGCCGATATATTCCAGAGAATAGTTATCGTGGATATCCGTAATAGGGAAAATATCCGTAAAAATTTGCTGCAACCCCTGCATCTTGCGCTTATCCATAGGGACATCCGGTTGCAGGAACTCCCTGTAAGAATCAAGTTGAACTTCTAATAAATTAGGCATTTCGGTCGCATCTACATGCGATCCGAAACTTTTTCGGTCTACCATCGCTGTTCGAGCCAAGGTATTACCCTCCTATATAAAATAACGAAACCCCATAGTTAAACACTCCAACATCATGTCGGGTCATAACATGGGCGATAGCAATGTACGGTCGCGGTGATCCTGTCATCTATTTCATTCTCTCCCGACATAATGATTAAGGGAGCAATTCGGGTTATCAGTTCACCAGCCGTCATAACAGGCTTGGGAATTCAGTATGTCAGTAACAATAATAACTTGAACCCGCCGGCACAATTAAAGTTCCCGGCGGGCAAAAATTCTTAAAACTTACTTAATGTCAACAATAGCGCCAACTTCTTCGAGTTTTTCTTTGGCTTTGGCACATTCTTCTTTTGATAAACCTTCTTTGACTTTGCAAGGAGCAGACTCAACGAGTTCTTTTGCTTCTTTTAAGCCTAAAGAGGTCAGTTCGCGGACGACTTTAATAACCTGAATTTTCTTATCGCCTATACCACTAAGGATTACATCAAATTCAGTTTTTTCTTCTTCAACAGCAGCGCCGCCGCCGCCAGGACCAGCCATCATTGCTACCGGAGCGGCAGCAGTAACGCCAAATTTCTCCTGAATCGCTTTGGATAAATCGGCGAGATCCATTGCACTTAATACGGCAATCTTGTCGACAATTTCATCAATAACTGGGTTCGACACTTTTTGTTCCTCACATTTTATTAAACAATTATTTCAATTACATTATAAAATATATCATGGCCAGCAAATCCCCAAGCGGTGGGAAACCGCCCAGAAGCAGGAGGCTGCCAAACCATTAAATTCCCATCTTAAACTTAACCCTCACTCTTTCTTTTATCAGCCAGAGCATCAACAGAACCGATCAGCTCACGGAAGAAACCGTCAAGAGACCCAATCAGCTCGGAGAAGGGAGCCTCAACCGCCGCTACAAGATTTGAAAGCAATTGCTCTCTGGACGGAAGGTCTGCTAATTTGCCGATATCTTCAGCAGGGTATTTTGTTTTATCCACAACAAATACTTTCATCCGCGGTAACTCACGTTTTTTGAAAGATTCATTGAGGATCTTCGCTGCAACAGCCGGATCTTCGCTGGTAAAAGCGACTGCAGTTGGACCAGTTAAATATTTATCAAGTCCTTCCACACCGGCTTCTTTGGCGCCAATAAGAAATAGAGTGTTTTTGGCGACCAAAAATCTAACATTTTTATCTCTGAGGTCTTTTCTAAGAACCGTGATATCAGCGACATTCAAACCATGATAATCGGTTACAAAAAAGGAGTCGGATCCTTCAAATAGTTCTTTTAATTCACTGACCGCAGTAATTTTCGCCTGGTTTGGCATCTTACGATCTCCTCTTCGTTACTTCTTCAAATCAGCCAGAATCTGGCTGTGATCAAGTTTGAATCCTGGACTCATAGTGGCGCTGACAGCAACACCTAAAATATAAGCCCCTTTTGCTGCTGAAGGTTTGGCTGCCAAAACAGCTTTCAGGAAAGTAAAAATATTCTCACTGATTTGGTTGGCTTCAAATGAGAGTTTGCCAACCGAAACAGCAACATTGGCCTGTTTATCAACCCTGAATTCAATACGACCGCCTTTAAGCTCTTTAATAGCTTTAGCCAGATCCATTGTAACCGTACCGGTTTTGGGATTTGGCATTAATCCACGCGGTCCCAACATTTTACCCAACGGTCCCAGAACTCTCATCATATCCGGAGTTGCCACCGTTACGTCAAAATCCAGAAAGCCGCCTTTGATCTTTTCAGCCAGATCTTCAGCGCCAACAAAGTCAGCCCCAGCTGCTTTTGCTTCTTCAGCTTTTTCACCTTGAGCAAAAACCGCCACTCGGACCGATTTACCGGTTCCGTGTGGCAGTGCAACAGTTCCACGAACCATCTGGTCGGCATGCTTTGGATTAACACCCAAACGAATAGCCACTTCCACAGATTCGTCAAACTTAACGTAGGAGTTTTCCTTTAAAGTTTTGACTGCTTCGTCAACCCCGTACCTTTTCGTACGGTCAACTTTAGCCCGATACTCCATAAATCTTTTTGATCTTTGCATATCCTCAATTCTCCCTGAAAATCGCTTAAGCGCAACAGGTAATAACGAATGTTAATTTCTACTTACTTACTTCAATTCCCATCGAACGAGCTGTTCCCGCAACCATCCGCATTGCCGTCTCAAGAGTAGCAGCATTCAAATCCTGCATTTTCTGTTCAGCAATCTGGCGCACCTGATCCTGGGAAATAACCCCGACCTTATCTTTATTGGGAATCGCAGAACCTTTTTTCACCTTGGCAGCCATTCTTAACAGAGTTGACGCCGGCGGTGTTTTGGTAATAAAAGAAAAAGACTTGTCAGTATATACCGTTATAACAACTGGCGTTAAAATGCCTTTTCCATCCTGTGTTCGAGCATTGAAAGCTTTACAGAATTCCATAATATTAACACCACGCTGACCCAAAGCAGGACCAACCGGCGGAGCAGGATTGGCCGCCCCAGCAGGAATCTGTAATTTAATCATGCCATCTACTTTTTTAGCCACGAGCTAATTTTCTCCAATTATCTACAAACTATTTTTTTACCAATTCAACCTGAAGAAAATCTAATTCCACAGGAGTCGGCCTTCCAAAAATCGAGACCATTACTTTAACTTTCCGGCGCTCCAAATTAACTTCGCTGACCGTACCGGAAAAATCAGCAAAAGGACCATCATTAACTTTAACCGAATCACCAGCCTGGAACGGGATATCACCCACTTCTTCAGTCCGGCTTTTGTTGATCTGCCCAACGATCCTGGTCACTTCATCTAAACGAAGCGGACTGGGCTTTCCGCCACTGCCAACAAAATTTGTAATCCCCGGAGTGGAAACCACCAGATCCTGGGTAACCTTATCCAGTTCCATTTCAACCAGTAAATAACTGGGAAGGAATTTACGAGTAGAGGTGGATCTTTTACCACTTTTCATTTCGGTCACTTCTTCGGTAGGAACCAAAATTTGACCGAATTTACTCTCCTGCCCGGTATTTACAATAGCCGATTCCAGGTATCTTTTTGCTTTTTGTTCATGTCCTGAAAAGGTATGAACAACAAACCATTGCATAGTCATTTCCACCTTAACTCCTGAACAGAGCCTGCACCCCAAATCCAAGAATACGATCAACAATACCTATAAATATTGCGACAACCAGTGAGACAACAATCACGACAATCGTTGACCCAACCAATTCATCCTTGGTAGGCCAGGTGACCTTTCTCAACTCGGCAACTACTTCCTTGAGAAATCTCTTAAATTTTTCCAAACCATTCACCTGTTTTCAGTAATGCAGGCCAGGGAGGAATTGAACCCCCAACACCCGGTTTTGGAGACCGGTACTCTACCAATTGAGCTACTGGCCTGTAATCATTAATTATTATCTCGTCTCCTTGTGGGGAGTATGCTTATCACAGTACGGGCAGTATTTTTTAAACTCCACCCGCTCCGGATGTAACCGTTTATTTTTCTTAGTGTTGTAATTGCGTCGTTTGCAATTTCCACAAGCCAATATAACTCGGTCTCTCGGCATTTTATCTTACCATCTTTCCGTTTCTTAAAGCCTTATTCAATAATATCGGCAATAACACCAGCACCGACTGTGCGGCCGCCTTCACGAATCGCAAACCGCAATTCTTTCTCCATCGCGATCGGAGTTATCAACTCAATCGACATCGCTACGTTATCACCTGGCATTACCATCTCTACACTCTCGGGAAGAGTCGCCACTCCCGTTACGTCGGTCGTACGGAAATAAAACTGCGGACGATACCCGTTAAAGAACGGGGTATGACGACCACCCTCTTCTTTAGTCAATATATATACTTCAGCTTTAAATTTTGTATGCGGGGTGATCGATCCCGGCTTGGCCAACACCATCCCACGCTCTATCTCATCCTTATCCACGCCCCTAAGAAGCAAACCGACGTTGTCACCAGCCTGACCACTGTCAAGAAGCTTACGAAACATCTCTACCCCCGTCACAACCGTCTTGCGCGTCGGACGAATGCCCACCAACTCAACCTCTTCACCCTGCTTCACAATACCACGCTCTATACGACCCGTCCCTACCGTACCACGACCCGTTATACTGAAAACATCTTCCACCGGCATCAAAAACGGCTTGTCCGTCTCGCGCTTAGGCTCAGGAATATAATTGTCCAACGCATCTACTAACTCATGAATCGACTTAAAGGCAGGATCATCAAGACCACGAGATTCATCCGCCCCAGCACTCATCGCCTCCAGAGCCGATCCACGAATTACCGGGATGTCATCACCTGGAAACTTGTACACGCTCAAAAGATCCCGAACCTCCAACTCAACAAGATCCAACAACTCCGGATCATCTACCTGATCGACCTTATTCATATAGACAACTATATAAGGAACGCCTACCTGACGAGCCAACAAAATATGCTCGCGCGTCTGAGGCATCGGACCATCGGACGCCGATACCACCAGTATCGCTCCGTCCATCTGAGCCGCACCAGTGATCATGTTCTTCACATAGTCAGCGTGACCGGGACAGTCAACATGCGCATAGTGACGCTTATCTGATTCATACTCCACGTGAGCGGTCGCGATCGTTATTCCGCGCTCGCGCTCTTCCGGAGCGTTATCGATCGAATCAAAGGTACGTACCGACGTCCCCGTCTTGCGCGCCAACACCATTGTCATCGCCGCCGTTAAGGTCGTCTTTCCATGGTCTACGTGACCAATCGTGCCCACATTCACGTGGGGCTTTGTCCGTTCAAATTTCTGCTTCGCCATGACTAAGGCTTGCCTCCAAAAAGTATACTATAGCCCAGAACCAGGATTGAACTGGTGACCTCATCCTTACCAAGGATGTGCTCTACCGACTGAGCTATCTGGGCGATTCTAATTTCTATTCGCATTTATCACTTTTGGCCAAAAAAAATAAGGCCACAAGTGCCCATACGGGAACCCTGAATATATAACTTTGGCTTTGAATGTGTCAAGGGTATTTTTACCTAATTTCTAAAAAATAATTGTCTGACAAGTTCTTAACAAAGTTAAATTCGAGCTGTTTTTCGGTAAAACAATGTTATAATTAACAAAAATTGTGCAAAAAAAGTACAAACTATGGGTAATAATACTTACCCGACCGCGCTAAAAAGTTAAGTCATTGTATCGCTATTCGTTACGGGATTATTAAAAGTTTTCTATATTAATAATAAAGTATTAAACATAAAAAAGAGCGGGAGACGAGGCTCGAACTCGCGACAAATAGCTTGGAAGGCTATC
>JBDRQG010000427.1:0-11413 GCA_043826475.1 bacterium | reverse complement strand
GGTTCACCAACCGAGCCAGGTTCCTTGGTACGATCTAAAACGGCAATCGATTTTACTGTCGAGGGAAGAGCATTAACAAAAGTTTCAATACTGAAAGGACGATACAGGCGAACTTTGATTACTCCGACTTTTTCGCCTCTTGATACTAATTCATCAACAGCTTCGTGTACAACTTCAGCTCCGGTACCCATGATAATAACAACATATTCTGCTTTAGGGTGACCAAAATAATCGAACAGTTTATATTTACGTCCAACTATCTTTGCAAACTGGTCCATGGTTTTCTGGACAATTTCCGGAGTCTTCTCATAGAATTTATTTACTGTTTCACGATGCTGGAAAAATACGTCCGGGTTCTGAGAGGTTCCTTTTATAGTCGGGCGATCAGGAGAAAGAGCTCTCATGCGATGGTTGGCTATAAGCTTTTCATCGATAAGATCTCTCATGTCATCTTTAGTAATTTCTTCCACCTTTTGAACTTCGTGTGAAGTACGAAAACCGTCAAAGAAATGTATAAATGGAATTCTGCTCTCAAGTGAAGCTCTCTGAGCAATCAAAGCCATGTCCATAACTTCCTGAACTGATCCAGCTCCAATTAATCCAAAGCCAGTGGATCGGACAGCCATAATATCGCTATGGTCACCGAAAATTGATAGAGCGTGCGAGGCAACTGCTCTGGCCGAAACATGAAAAACAGTCGGGGTCAATTCACCAGCGATTTTAAACATATTCGGAATCATAAGGAGCAATCCCTGGGAAGCGGTAAAAGTGGTAGTCAGAGCGCCGGTTGTTAAAGCGCCATGGACCGCTCCGGAAGCTCCCCCTTCAGATTGCATTTCTACTACATCGGGAATTATTCCCCAGATATTTTTTTCTCCGCGAGCCGATTTTTCATCTGCTTCCTCACCCATATTCGATGAAGGAGTGATGGGGTATATCGCTATTACTTCGTTGGTTGCATGAGCAACATAAGCCGCAGCAGTATTGCCGTCGATTGTTACCATCCGCCGGGTGCGATTCTTACCTTCTTTTGTCTTGCCATTAGCTGATGCAACAGCTTCTTGCGCCATTTCATTTCTCCTGATATTATTGTAAAAAAAATCTCATATTATAAGTATCGTCATCTATTCAAGCTTTGAAAGAGTAATTTCTTTCTGCTTCTGATATTTACCTTTTTTATCTTTGTAAGATCTTAAGCACTCTTCGGTAGCCTCTAAAAATAACAGCTGTCCGATGCCTTCGTTAGCATAAACACGAACGGGTAACGGGGCAGTGTTGGCCAGAGAAAGAGTGGCAAAACCTTCCCATTCTGGTTCAAAAGGAGTTACATTTACTACAACTCCGCTTCTTGCATAGGTTGATTTTCCGGTACAGATTGTAATTATATTTCGTGGAATTCTAAAATATTCCTTCGATTGAGCTAAAATATATGATCTGGGCGGGATAAGAAAAGAATCAGACTGGAAAGTTTTAAAGTGTTCTTCTTTAATGGATTTGGGATCAATTTCATCTAATTTTGATATATCAAGAATTTTAAATTGATCTGAGAGTCTGAAGTCATAGCCGTAACATGATACACCATAACTAATTCCAGATCTGATCTGGTCGTCGGCGAAGGGCTCAATCATTTTTGTTTTTTGAGCCATCTCGATTATCCAACTGTCCGGCTTTACGGCCATAACGCAATTATTCCTTTACCCTTAAGGGCTATTTTGGGGGTAAAAGATAATGCCTCAGACAATGTTTGTAAACCGGAATCTAAGCTATTTTCAATCAATATTATATATTTATACTGCCCTGATCCTGCCAGTTTTTGAGGTCTTTTAAAGTATAATTACCGAATACCGATAATAATTGCTTTTCAGCCAGTATCAGAAGCTCTCTCAGCGAACAAAATCCTTCTTTGTCGCAAACACTTCTATTATTGGTACATTTCATAAGATTATAAGGTCCCTGAATAGCTTGAAGGATTTCAAGGATACCAATATCCGAGGCATCCTTAGCCAGACTGAAACCACCTCTTACACCTCGATGAGATCTTATTATACCTGTTTTTGACAGGGATTGGAAAATTTTTGCAAGGAATTTTTCGGGAATATCCTGTGCTTCCGAGATTTCGGATAAAGGAGTTATATTATTAATATCCTTTTCCGCGAGATAAATTACGCCGAGAATCCCATATTCCTCAGCTTTAGTGAACTGCATATTGTACTTCCGATGTTAAAGATTTAATTGACAATATGTTAATGTCTATAAAAAAGACAATATTTATTAACTTTACCATTTTAATATAGTAATAGAGGTCTTTTAGTCAATAAAAATCGTAAAATAACACAAATATTTTTGTTGTTTTTCTATGTGTCCGTTGTACTTGATTACATCTGAGTCGGTTGAATTATCAGCATTTCATGTGTTGACCTTCGGAGAGTTATTGGCTAATTTGGAAGATAACAGTTTAATAGAGGATGAAAATATGTCATCTAAACCCGATGAAGCAAAAAAAGGACTGTTGATTGTTTATACCGGTAATGGCAAGGGGAAGACTACAGCCTCTCTTGGCATGTGTGTCAGAGCCATTGGTTATAATTGGAATATCTGCATAATTCAGTTTGTTAAGGGTTCATGGAAGTATGGTGAACTTGAAGGCATTAAAAAGTTAGAACCAAACGTGGAACTTCAAACAGTAGGTGAAGGATTTGTAGGTATTATCGATGATGACAAAGATTTTGAGATTCATCTGCAGGCAGCCAAGATGGGAGTGAAATTAGCCATCGAAAAAATATCCTCAGGTAATTATCAACTGGTAATTCTGGATGAGCTAAATATCGCAGTAGATTTGGGATTAGTTTCAGATGAAGAAGTGGAAGAAATAATCGAATCCTGCAGTGAAAATCAGCATCTTGTTATTACAGGACGAAACGCCAGAGACTGGTTGATTGAGAAAGCTGATCTTGTTACTGAGATGAAAGAAATTAAGCATCCTTTCCAAAAAGGTATTTTAGCCCAAAAAGGAGTCGACTGGTAACGGGTCTTACCTGTTTTATTTATGTATCGCTAATTTATCTGGAGAGAACAAAATTAATATTCCTGTGTTAATATATAAGATTTGGGTTATAGTAAATTTATAATAGAGGTTTAAAATGGCTGAAGAAAAAAAATATGACATCGTGATAGTAGGTGCCGGTCCAGGAGGACTAACGGCTGGATTATATGGAGCACGATCCAGACGCAAAACAGTCTGTTTGGAAAAATATCTACCGGGCGGCCAGATCGCTAATACGGAAGAAGTAGAAGACTACCCTGGTTTTGAACATATCTCCGGAGCCGACTTAGCTATGAAAATGACCGATCATGCCAAAAAGTTCGGTCTGGAAATTGAATCGGAAGAAGTCGAAGAGATTTATGTTGATGGTAAAGATCGGGTTGTTAAATGCGCTTCGGGAAATATCTTTCGCGCTAAAGCCGTTATTCTTTCGACCGGTGGGTCTCCGGTTTATCTGAATGTTCCGGGGGAAAAGGAATATTCCGGTAGAGGAGTTTCGTATTGTGCCATTTGTGACGGGGCTTTCTTTAAAGATCAGGTTATTGCTGTTGCCGGCGGGGGAGATGCGGCTGTCGAAGAGGGTACTTATTTAACGAAATTCGGATCGAAAGTTTATATTATTCATCGCCGTGATGAATTACGCGCCCAGAAAATTATACAGAAGAGGGCATTTGATAACGAAAAAATCGAATTTATCTGGGATACGGTGATTGAATCAATAAATGGTGATGATAAAAAAGTCAGAAATCTCTCACTTAAAAATGTAAAAACCGGAGCTAAATCCAATCTCGATGTTGGAGCTATTTTTGTATTTATTGGGTTTCATCCTAACTCGAATATGACCAGAGAGGCACTCCGCAAGGATAATGGCGGATATATCATTACTGATGAAAAGATGGAGACATCGATTAAAGGTATTTTTGCCTGTGGTGATGTCAGGGCACAGTTAGTAAGACAAATCACAAATGCCGTTGGGGATGGCACAACAGCTGCCGTTGCCGCAGAAAAATATATCGAAGAACTCGAAGACAGAAAGTAGATTATTTAAAGATAATTTCTTAATTTTTGAGCGATAACCGGATGTAGTTTTTACATCCGGTTTTTTTATTGATTAAAATTAAATGCATAAAATTGCACTATTTTCGAACAATTATTCATAATATTTGTTACTATTAATAGATTATTGAATGAAAGTTCATTTAATATCCACACATGTAAGTAGATGCTACATATCTATTTTTTTATCTCTTATGTTACATATAGTCCTGAAGACCGATAATCGGTATATCAATTGCTTATATGTATAATAGAAAATCCTAAAATTCTGGGAGTGGTGTGTGCTGGACTTCCAGCCACCTGACGTTAGAGTCGGGCATCCCCCCTCCACCGCTCCCAGACTTTTTATATTTAACCCCGTTAAATGCAGACAAATCCAATTTTACCGATATCCTATATGATGAACATGATTTTTACTAAATTATATGAAATTCTCTTTCATAAGAGAAAACTGGAATTGATGGATCGGTTGAGCCACTTGATAGTGATTCAGGTCTTTTTCGTGTTTTCTGCGTTATTGATTATCATTTTATATCCCAAACAAGACCTCACCTCTCTTGAAAAAAATAACCGGATATTAACAACCCTCGATAGTTTTAGTGAAAATATAAATAGAGGTTTTGAAAATTATAATACCGATTCAAATCAAGAAGAAACAGAAAAGATTGTTGAAGGGATATTAAAAAAAAGTTTTCAATCAAACCCTAATATAAGATATGCAAAATTATATTTTCAAAATAAGACCAATTCATCAGTATCTTATTATTACCAATCCGATCTGGCTGATAATCCACAAGACCCGGATAATATTATCTTTGATGAAATTGATAACATGCCCAAATTGTCTCTCCTGAATTCTGAAAATTCTCAGATTGTCGAATTGGAGATTGAAAATAATCATATTATTTATGCGTACAACTTCAAACTTGTTACCGGTGGTGCCGCACTGTTGATGGTCGCTGTAAAACATAATTTCCTCTTGTTTAATAAAACAACTTTTTTATGGGCTATCCTTCTTCTGTTTTTGGGAACTATTTTAACAGCCCTGCTTATGATCTATTTATTATCAAATAAATTCAAAAAGCCTTATCAGAGATTAGTTACGGGGTTGGAAAAGACAGCCAGTGGCAATATGTATTACCACCTGGAATCTGCCGGTGGTAAAGAATTGATTCGACTGGTTAAAGCTTCCAATACATTATCATCAAGGCTCTGGGATGACCACAAAAAGATCGAAGACTATACATTAAAGCTGCGTGAAGCCGGTATCAGCCTAAGGGAATCACAATCATTGCTTGGAGTAATAATTGATAATTCTCAAGTAGGAATAATCACTGCTGATAGCAATGGTAATATAATGGTCTATAATAAAAAAGCTTCTGAACTCTTTGAATATGAAAAAGATGATATTATCAATATGAATATCTCAGATTTATTTCAAAATGCAAAAAATAACCTCTCTCACGGTCAAACACAGCAAAATGATGAAGATGGATTTGAGATTTTGTGCCGGACCAAAGCTGGAAACCTGTTTCCCGCTTATATTATATCCTCACCGATTATGAATCATGATGATCGGGTAGTAGCCCATCTTTATATGGTTCGCGACATCTCCGAGAGTAAAAAGTTTCAGGAGATGATGATCAGACTTGACCGCTATTATATCAAAGGGAAAATGGCTGGAGATGTGGCGCATGAAATGAATAATTATCTGGCGGTATTATCGGGCAATCTGGAATTGATGCCTTCATATATCGATAGCGGAAAATATGATAAAATAAAAAGCAAGCTCGGGTTGATGCATGAGACCATAGAAAATATAAGTCGTTTCTCTGAAAGATTGATTGAATCTGATCCTGATGAATGTGAAATCAAGAAAATCGATCTTAACCAATTAATTGAAAATGTTACAGCTTTTCTTAAACCTCAAAATCGATTCGATGGTATCATATTTAAAACCAATTTGACTGAGAAAATGCCGTATATCGAAATCGATGAAACCCAAATACAACAGGTACTTGTGAATTTGATCGAAAATGCCGGCGAGGCTGTGACTAATATGACAGATAATAAAGAAATAGAAATATCTACAACGGTTTGCAGCCGGAAGTCAGAAGAGTTTGCTGAGATTATTATCAAGGATAATGGCTCCGGAGTTCCTGTTGATAAACTCAATATGATTTTTACAAAAAGATTTACTACACGTCCCAGAGGCCGTGGAATGGGGCTTATTACCTGTCGTAAAATTACCGAGGGGCATGGCGGTATAATTTCTTATTCATATAATAATGGGGCAATAATCAGAATTGTTCTTCCCATCAAAATGAATTCTAAAACAATCGATAAGCTGCTTATATCTCAACCCCCTATATCCCTAAATGCTTAAATATTTTAATTGCCCGAAACTTAATAAACGGCAATCTTTCAGGTATGTCTGAAAAATATAAAAATACAAAAAGCTGGTTTGATCGCAGGTTACTGGTAATCGTAATAATTGCCTTCGCCTTACTCTTGTTTATCTTTACCTGGTGGGGAATCCAGGCCAGCCGGAGGGACAGTTTCAAGCTACTCGTCATGCAGGGAACTACCTTTGCAGAAGCTCTGGCTCAGGCATCAGAGAATGCCATAGCATCAGAATCTTTTAATGATTATTTAGTTCATCGTCGTTTTCATGAAATTGCTCTTTTCATTGCAGATATGCCAGAGAAAGATGTCAGGGAAGATCAACTTTCAGTAATGGCCTTAAGGCATAATTTAGATGCGCTTTATATTTGTGATACCAGCGGGCAGATTTTAGCTGAGGGGACGGGTGTAGGTTCAAAAAAGATTTTACCTGATTTTGTCTCAAATGAAATAAAATCTTTGGCGGCGAATCCGGAATCATTCTATGTCTTATTACTTCAGCAGAACGAATTACCGCAGGAGTCAATCCATTATTACCTTGAGATAACCAATAATCTCGATAAAGTAATAGTGATTGCTGCTGATGCTCAATACTATACAGAAGCGTTGAAGAATACTCAGATCGGTTATCTGGTACAAAATATGGCTCGTGAAGCGGGGGTTGAATATATTATTTATCAATCTCTGGAAGGGATCATCTTCTCCTCCCGTAAAACAGGTGAACTTCTTTCGATAAAGTCTGATCCATTTTTAACGGAAGCACTCGACAGCGACACTATATTTCACCGCAAGTATGTGTTCCAGGATAAAGAGGTACTGGAGTTAGTGCGTCCATTTGCCATCGATGAATATCCATTCGGATTGTTCCGGGTGGGACTTTCACTTAGCAGTTATAATAATGTTTCTAAATCTTATGATCGCCAGATGGTTCTTTTAACGGTAGTCCTTTTTGGATTTTTGCTTGTCGGGTTGTTGTATTTTAACAGCCGGCAGAAGAGAAAACAAATCTTACGCCAATATTCTGAAATTAAATTAACTACCAGTACTATTTTTGATCAAATGGCCACCGGGGTTGCATCTATTGATGCCGATGGTCTTGTCACTCTTGCCAACAAAGCCTTTATAAATATAATAGGTGTGAAGTCATTACTGAACAAACAATGGAATGAAATAATTATTGCTCCCGAGTTAAAATTGGAAAATCTAAAATTATTTTCCAATAAAAATGAAGAATTTGAAATAGAATTGAATATCCATGGTGAACTAAAAACGCTACTTGTTGCAGTTTCGGATGTGGTTTTCTATGAAAGTTATCCTCACGGTATGGTAGTAGTAGTTTATGATGTTACTGAATTAAAAAAATATGAACATGAGTCTATTCGAAAAGAAAGGCTCTCAGAAATGGGAAATCTGGCTGCCGGAGTTGCTCATGAGATTCGCAATCCACTCAACACCATATCAATTGCTGCTCAAAGGCTGGCATTGGAATATAAGCCGGAGGATAATAATGAAGAATTTATTGCCTTTACGAATGAAATTAGAAGTGAAACCAAAAGACTCAATGAAATTATCACAAAATTCCTTGCTTTAGCGCGGGAAGATGTTAAAAAGCATTCACCAATTAATTTAGAGATATTTACCAAGGATTTTGTCCGGTTTATTACAGCCGAAGCAGATGAACTTGGAATAGAAATATCTTTAGATGTGGAAGCAGGCTTAATTGTTGATGGCGAGATTGACAGCCTAAAACAGGTTTTCACAAATTTGTTTAACAATGCCAAAGAAGCGCTGGCAAAACAGGATAAGAAAATTATAGCAATAAGAGCTGCGCGAGAAGATGAGAAGGTCATTATAACTTTTTCGGATAATGGACCGGGGATAAATCCTGAGATAAGAAAAAAAGTAATAACTCCGTATTACACAACCAAAGAAGCCGGTACCGGACTCGGACTTCCAACTGTTCACAGAATTATCAGCGAGATGCACGGCTCGCTTACTATCGCGGATTCTGAATTGGGGGGAGCAAAGATTATAATTAAGTTATAATGCTATCAAAATAATGTTTAGTGGATGCCAATAAAAAAAGCGGTTCGTGTGAACCGCTTTTTCTTAAACAGGAATAATATTATTTCTCTTTAACCTGTGCTTTTAACCATTCGGTAGAGACTGATTTCGGACGAGTGATCGGTGTTCCAAGGGCACGGTTGAGTACTAGCTGTGACAGCATACCCATCGCACGTGAAACTGAGAAGAGAACCGTGTAGTATTCGAATTGAGTTAAACCGAAAGCAAAAAGAATTGAACCGGAGCCGGCATCAACATTCGGCCATGGACTCTTAGCTTTACCATGCGCTGTAAGAACGCCGGGAACGGTATCATAAACAAGCTGAGTAGTAAGATAAACTGGATCTTTCGGTATATGCTTTTTACCAAACCTCAGGAAAGCAGTGAAGCGAGGATCGGTAACTCTGAGAACGGCATGGCCGTATCCCGGAATGACTTTACCACTGTTGAGGGTCTCCCAGGCATAATCTTCGATCTGCTTTTTAGTGGGGACGCCTTTGAATTTATCGATTGTTTCCAAAACCCACTTCAGGCATTCTTGATTTGCCAGTCCATGCAGAGGACCAGCCAGTCCGTTAAGACCTGCTGAAACAGCATAGAAAGGATCGGAAAGAGCAGAACCTACGGTATGGCAGGTGTTAGCTGAAACGTTTCCACCTTCATGATCGCAATGCAGAGTGAGATACAAACGCATCATCTTGGCTGTATTACCTTTCATTGGAGGTAAGCCAAGCATGTTAGCATAATCAGCTGCCCAGTCAAGCTTCGCTGACGGGGCAATTAATTTTGCTTTGTGATATTTAATGCGATAGACACCGGCAGCGATGGTATGAATTGTACCCATTACCCGCAGAGCATCTTCAAGGGTAGCATCCCAGTAATCAAGTTTATTCATGCCTTCAGCATAACGTTTACGGAAGATTGATTCATTTTCCATAGCCAGAATAGCAGTATCAAGCATTGCCATCGGATGTGAAGTCTTGGGCATTGCTTTGAGAACTTTCCAGACATAGTCAGGTACTTCACCATAAGTCTTTAATTCTTTTTGGAAAAGTTTCAGTTCTGCCGGAGTCGGAAGTTTTCCAGTACAAAGCAACCAGAAAATTTCTTCAGGGATCTTGTCGTTGAGTTTATCAAGGTGGATTTTCCGAATGATCAAACCCTGATCAGGTTCGACTACGGATGTATCACAAACCATACCTTTTACACCGCGCATACCTCCGATTGCCTGAGCAATTGTGACTTCGGAAATTTTATGATCTCCATGTTTCTTGAGAAGATCAGTTCGTTCCTGTCGAAGCTTAGGAATCATTGCGGCCAGTGTTTCCTTCAATGTTTTTGTCGCGGCCATTGAGTACTCCTTAACTTAATGTATGAGGTTGAATTTTATAAATTCATGTCTCCATTTTTTCATTTAATGTGAAACAATTCACATTATCACGGGGTATTGTAATACGGGTTTAGTTGATTGTCAAGAGGTTAGAGTAGAAATATTTTAATTCTGAATAAAAATTATGGGAATATCTTGCCTGGGTTTAGAATATTGCCCGGATCGAAGATTTCTTTAAATTTCAACATGTACAAAATAGTATATTTATCGAATTCAAGCCCCATAAACCTGCGTTTAGCAAGGCCTATCCCGTGTTCTCCGGAAATTGTGCCCCCAAGTTGAATGGTTTTAATCATAACCTGTTCAACATTTTTTTCAATTTCTTCCCTTTCTGATTCAGTCCCCTTCATACCCATCATATTAACATGAAGATTGCCGTCCCCGGCATGGCCATAACAGTTGATCCTGATCAATGATTTCGTGTTTAACTCCCTGACAAAATCGACTATTTCCGGGAATTTAGAGATCGGAACAGCGACATCTTCCGAGACCCTGATTTTCCCCAAAGCTTTCATCGCTTTGGATATATTTCTTCTGACTTTCCATAAGGATTCGGCTTTTTGGCTATCTTCCTCAATCCGTAAATATTTTGAACTATTGCTTTTACAGATCTTCCTGATCAATGCTGTCTGACCTGAAATATCAGAATCTGAGGTTTCAATCAAAAGGATGGCTTTGGCATTATCAAGGAAATCGGTCTTTTCGTATTCATTGACGCAGGCAGCCGCATCCCCATCGATATATTCCAAAACGGTAGGGATAATGCCACTCTTTACGATCTCAGAGACAGCATTGGCTCCATCTTTGGGGGAATCAAAAGCGGCAAGGAGAGTATTACCTGGCATGACTGCATCTATTAATCTGACCGCAATCTCGGTAATAATACAAAGCGTCCCCTCCGATGCTATAAAAACATCGCCCAAATTAAAGCCGTTATCTTTATTGTATATCCCAGTAGAAAACGCATTTCCGTCTGCAAAAATTCCTTTGAGTCCAATAACATAATCTTTAGTGACACCAAATCTCTTACACCGCAAACCACCGGCATTTTCAGCGACATTTCCCCCGAGGGTGGATTCTTCATAACTGGCCGGATCAGGGGGATAGGCTAAGCCAACATCGTTAGCTTTATCCTGTAAATTCTTGGTAATTACACCAGGTCCACAAAGAGCGATTCTATTTTTTTGATCAATTTCAAGTTTTTGCATTTTTTCAGTGGAGAGGACAATACTTCTCTTGGTGGGGACACAACCTCCTGAAAGACCGGTACCGGCTCCGCGAGGAACAACTGATAATTTTTGTTCCTGACAAAACTTTAGAGTCTTTATTATGTCATAATCATTTTCAGCAAATAAAATAGCTTCGGGAACACCAGAATCCTCGGTAGCGTCATGGAAGTAACTTTGATACTGACTTAGATCCGTGACAAGAGAATCGGGGATTTTTAGTTTATTCTT
>JBDRQG010000426.1:0-6101 GCA_043826475.1 bacterium | reverse complement strand
AAAGCTAATATTATAGCTGGCTTGAGCGGGTATCCATTTCCAGTTGAAAATAAAATATTGGCATCAGACTACGACTTAAGCAGCTATGCTTCTATTGGTAAAAATCTTAGTAACGATGTAGAACATCAGCTGAAGTCACTTATTTGATTTCTTTATTTGCCCTGAACAGTTATAAGAAGGCAGTTACTTATGGAACCGAAGATAATTGAAATATTATTTGTTGATGATGAACCCCATATTCTTAAAGCCTTAAAGAGAACATTTCACGGCTTTAATGGCTGGAAATATCATTTTGCCAATTCCCCACAGGAAGCTATCGAGATAATTGCTAAGAATAATATTGATGTTCTTGTATCGGATCATAAAATGCCGCAGATGGAAGGGGCTGAATTTCTTTCACGAGTAAAAATAAAACGTCCGAATATGGCCAGAATAATGCTCACTGGCCATGCTGATTTGCCGGCAGTAGAAGAAGCTGTCAATAAAGGTGAAGTGTTTAGATTCATGCTCAAACCCTGGGATGATGAAGAATTAAAGCAGGTCATAACCGATGCAGTTGAATTTAAAAACAAAAATATGGAAGAAAAGAATAAATCCGGCATAACTGAAAAGCATAACGAACAACTTGTAAACCAAAATACAGATTTAAAATCAAAAGTGCAGCATCGTACTTCTCAATTATCTGATGCCTTAGTAACGGCCCAGTCTCTTAATGAAAGCCTGAAAGAATCTCTCCTAAACAGCAGCAAAGTCTTTTTTTCAATAATCGAATTGGCCCGTCCTCAATTAGGAGCTCACGCTCGCAAAGTAACTGAACATGCTGTCGAAATTGGAAAGAAGCTTGATTTGAATAATTACGATCTTGTTGATCTTGAAATTGCATCATTATTGCATGATATTGGCAAGGTAGGTTTTCCTCTATTCATGATGGAAAAAAATCCAAGTGATTACAATCGGGAAGAATTTGAAATATATAAGACCCATCCGGCTGTCGGAGCGGAAAGTTTAAGTTCATTGGAACAGTACGAAAAAATCTGTAAATATATTGAGACCCACCATGAACGATATGATAAATCCGGTTTCCCTCATCGCCTGAAATCATCGGAGATCCCTTTGCAGGGATATATAATTGGTATATCTGACGAGTTAGAATACCTTCTAAATCGCCCCCACAGCGATCACAACTTTGTTAAGCAATATGCCTTTCAGAAAATTGCCGACATGTCAGGCAAAGGATTTCCGGCCGAGGTTGCTGAAATGACAATGGAATATATAGATACACTTAATAAACCTGTGGAATCCGAAAAAGAATTAAGAATTGGATTGGCAGATTTACGACCGAATATGAAATTAACCCGTGATACCTACACTATGAGCGGGCTTCTGTTAGTTACTAAAGGGTCAGTACTGACTTTGCAAGGAATTACTCGAATAAGATCAATTGCAAGAGTAGATCCTATCGCCGGTGAAATTTATATCACCTACGAGAACAGAAAACAGACATTAAGCAGAGTTTAACTCTTATTTAAAAATAAAATTAATAATTCTGCCTCTCAAGTTTTAACCCGGCAGCTTTTATCTTCCCTGTCATAAAAACACATAAAACTCTTCGCATCGCAACTTCAACCTCACCAGGGAATATACAGTATTATTAAATATTATTACATGCCATCGCAGTAGATATACTAAAATACAAATTACCAATATTTATAGAGTATTTCTTTTATTTAAATTTTCGCATGCACTAAATTAAGCCAATTTTCCTCTGTTATTTAAATGATTTAGATGTCGTTTTGTAAGTCAGAGGAGGAACGTTGTCTAGGTGTTTAGTATTATCTCGTTCCCAGCTTATAAGATATTTTCATTTTGAAAACATAAATATCTAAGGCATTTGTCATAACTTCATGAATAATAATTTATGAAGTTATGAGATTTTTCATGAGGAAGGAGGTGTTGCGGGAATTTCAAGAGTAGAGTCGATTTTTCAATTTGATTAACATTGAAGTTATCAGTCGGGATCAATACATTCTTTAAATTTTTATCAGGGATTAAATCTTTTGAGGAAGGTTTTAAGTTATGTTGTCCTCACCTATCTCTCTCGACTGAACTCAGAAACGGAGAAAGAAATGAAGAAATGTCTTCTGGTCGCTTTGGGAATGATGGCAATTATGCTGTTTTCATGGGGGTGCTCATCAGACTCTCCTAACTCGCCAACCAATGATCTCTCGAATGCTGCAAAAATCGGGGGAACTGAGATGGTAAATGTTTTAATTGGATTTAATAAAGGTAATCGTCCGGATGCAGTCCTGAAATCATTAGGTGGAACGGTAAATCAGGAATATAAACATGTACCGATCATGTATGTATCAATTCCTTCCTCTGCCCGTAAGGCATTGGAAAGTAATCCTAATATTCTTTATGTCGAAGAAGAGATGATGCGTGATTATGTCGCCCAGGTTCTTGACTGGGGAGTGGATAGAACTGACGCTGAATATGTTTGGACTAATACCGGCTATGATGGTACCGGTATAAATGTAGGTGTACTTGATACCGGTGGTGATATGGATCATCCTGATATAACCTGGGCTGGTGGATATTCTGCCATTAACAGCGACCCAAATGACTGGGAAGATAAAGTTGGTCATGGAACTCATTGTTCCGGTATTATTTCAGCTAATAATAATACCATTGGCGTGGTTGGTATTGCTCCAAATTGTAATATTTATATGGTTCAGGTAGGTGCCAAAAGGTTATCAACCATAGATATTATTGAAGGAATTGATTGGGTTATAGCCAGCCATTATGATTCTGATCCAAATAATGATATTCAGGTTATAAATATGAGCTTTGGTGGAGGTGGGTCTATAGCTGAAGAAGAAGCGCTGATTGAAGCTTATAACGAAGGGATTCTCTGTGTAGCCGCTTCAGGTAATGAAAGTGGGGCTGTAAGTGCGCCGGCTAATTATGACTGTGTAATGGCTATAACCGCATCTACTTCTACCGATATTATGGCTTCATTCTCCAACACCGGCCCGGAAGTTGAATTGATTGCTCCCGGATATAATATCTATTCCACTTATAAGAGAGGTGGATATATAACCATGAGCGGGACATCAATGGCTTGCCCGATGGTCGTTGGAGCAGCAGCCCTGGCTTGGTCAGCTCATCCATCTTATACAAATGTCCAGATTAGAGATCTTCTGAAAAGCACTGCTGAAGATATCGGATTGACCGCTTACCAACAAGGCAGTGGCCTGGTCGATGCCGAAAAAGCAACAATTAACACCACTAATGGTGATAATTGATATATTACTCCTAGTGTATCTTTATGACATAAAGCCACCCTATTATAAATAGGGTGGCTTTATTGTTTTAATTAATTTGCATTATTAATAAAAAAAGCGGGTGCGGAGGATCCTCGCACCCGTGTCTGTAATAACAACGTTGGGAAATCCAACGAGAGAGGTATAAGGTCTCTACCTCAAGTTAGATTTTGAGAAATCATCATTGAGGTTACATGAATCAACCTTACCTGACAGAGATAGTAATATCTTATTTAGTTCACTTTATTATTGAATTTTAGAAAACTTTTGATATTATTTGCATTCAATACAGGGATTGTCGCTGCCTTTGAATATATAGTTGACGAGATTGATTAGATCTGTAACATTAATTTCGTTATTGCAGTCAGTATCACCTGACATTATCGAATAAGGAGCAGCTCCTCCTTTGAATACATAATTCACAAGATAGGTCAGGTCCGCAACATTTATTCCTTCTTCCGAATCAACATCCCCGCATGGCGGTTCAATTTCAATTTCAAGAGCACCTGCAATATTGATCAGCCCAAACCCAAGTTTCCCTTCCAACCCGGGATTAAGAGAATCAACATTTATTGCTGAATGAGTAATGGCAAAGATGACGTTTTCATCAGTTAATTGCGGATTATTGGAGTAAAGCAATGCTGCCGTTCCTGTTACAAAAGGAGTTGCAAAGCTGGTACCATCCCACCAGGCATATGATGAATCGACAAAAGGACTGTAAATCTGGGTACCGGGGGCACAAATATCGATTTTATCTCCATAATTGGAAAAATCAGCTTTAATATTTAATGAATCAAGAGCCGCAACAGTCAGACAGGTAACCTTCTTTCCGGGGAATGGAAAATCAGTTTCATTTTCAGTTGAATCATTACCAGCTGAAGTTATAACCGTAACATTCATATCTTTGGCATACATAAGGGCGTCATCGAGAGCTTCATGTCTTCCCAACATTCCCAAGCTGAGGTTAACGACTTTACAACCATCATCAATTGCCTGAAGCAATGCTTCAGTGATAATATAGCCATCCCCCTGTCCAGCAGTATCAAGAACCCGATAAACATAAATATCACAATCCGGGGCTATCAGTTTCGTAATACCAGCCACAAAAGTGCCGTGCCCGGAACTGACCCCGCCCGGTTCATCAAAAGCTATCGAATCATTATCTATATAATCATAAACCGATATAATATCTGTCGTTGATACAAACTCTGGATGATCGAAATTCACCCCACCGTCAATTATCGCTACCTTGACATCTTCGCCTGTTGAAATCAGATGAACATCATCAAGATTAAAATCACTCACAGCAATTTGAGTCAAGTAATCACCTATCATTTCCAAATCAATAAAGGGCTGGCTTTTCTGAAGAGACTCTGGTGAATTCAGGAAATAATTAGCACCGCAATATTCTACCCCAGGATGAGTTCTAATCAATGCAGCCAGATCTTCGCTATCCTGGCCATCAGGCGTTTTTAAGAGATAACATCTTGTTTGAGAAACATAACCTTTGGTAGTAGTTCCATAAGTAGTATTGATAATTTCGATATCAAAACCTTGCTGCATTTTGCAGACAAGCTCACTACTCTTGTATTGCCCTGTTCCACTGCCGGCTTGAAGGATTAGAAGAGGAAATACAACAAGAACCAATACCAATAACATTGCTTTTATTGTTTTTGGAAAAATTGTTGAATTCATAAAGCTCTCCTTACGAGCGGGCGCCAAAAGTTGTAAATGCCGACCAGTGGTAAGCTGATGGGCTATCCTCTCTTATAATATCGGTAGCAAATCGTGTAGCTGCAAGGACATTTTTGTTTTTAAACAAATTTTTATAAAAGGCATTCATCCATTTTGCAGTAGTTTTATCAGATACCGGCCAGAGGGAGGCTACAACTTGACGACTTCCCATCTCCAGTAATGACCGTACAAACCCGGTTGACTCTTCTCCGGGGATTGATAATTGTTCACCTGAACGGCATGAAGCTAAAGTGACTAACCCAACTTTGCAGTCTTTTAATCTAAAATCAACGGCAAAAAGAGGCCCGTCTTCAAGAGCTAAAGATGAGTAGAAAGGGTTGTCGGAACGCAGGCTTGCATGTCCAGAATAATGCCAAAGTTTGTATTCACCTTCTGAGGGCCAATCTTTTCTTTGGCTTGGCTTTCTGTTATATTGTTCATTGCCAACAAGTTCGGCCAGAGAACTAAGCTCATAATCAAGATATGGCAGCTTATCGGCAGCGCCTCTGAATATCTTAATTTCGTCAGATTGTATTTTCACATTTTCTGACGCAATAAAATGTCTGAGGCTGGGACAAATTATAAAGTTATGTTTGTCGATTAATGAATTTCCGTTAACGATCAAAGCCGACCAGGGAACATTTGCCAGTTCACCTTCGGGTAATAATAATATCTCTTTATCCTCTCCCCCCATTTCCAATGGCGACCATAACCATTGACCAAGCTCAGACCATAAAGCTTTCTCCGGTTGTATTAAATTTGTGCTGCCAAGTCGTTCAGCTAACAACTCACTTTCAAGAATATATCGCCATTTACGCATCGCCAGATTTATTTTCTCCCGGCCATTTTTAATAGTATTAATCCTGGTTTTGCCATTTTCATGTACAAAAGTTATAATATCATTTTCACTAACATGAAATTGGATAATTGGAATTCTTCTTGAAACCGATTTAAAATCTTTTATCAATTTATTGATTGAATCGGGAGTGGATATTTTTCTATTCTCAAGCTCAATATATTTATTATGTAATTTAATTCGCAAGC
>JBDRQG010000425.1:0-5824 GCA_043826475.1 bacterium | reverse complement strand
GGGACTGTCAACCAGGCTGCGGACTTTATATCCTCTCAGGTCATATATTTCAACGGACACATTGCTCTTTTCCGGGATTGCGTACTCAATAACGGTGGATGAATTGAAGGGATTGGGATAATTGGAATATAGTTCAAATTTATCCGGTACCGGCTGAAACTGGACGATACTGACTGATGATTGAACCAGTTCACCGTTGGCATTAATACCCTCAAATCCGATTTTAACATCAACAGAATAACGCTCTTTAGAATTAATGATAAAGGATACCGGATCATCGACCGGATTCTGATCAAAGGAATATGATACAAATTCCACCCGCTCGCTGTCGGGACATTCCGCATATAGATTGAATGTCATTTCCGATGGTTTTGATAGTTGCGTCTCTTTTTTACAAACAGTGATTCGTTCTGAGTCATACTGAACGACAACCCGTTTCCCACTTACAGGTGAAGAATGCACAACAATTGTATTCCCGATCTGTTCTGTGATGATATCGCTCCCAACAAATGTCTGAGGCATTGTAATGATCCGCTTCCCCAGGCTTGCCTGCCAGTTCCACATCCGGCCAAAGGTCATGGCGTCTTCAATATTGAATAGACTATCAGAAGCAATCTGGAAATGAGGCGGATCGCCGATCACCGGACCCAATTCATACCGATAATCCCGGCTATACCAGGCATCCGATAGTATCACCAGATCATCCCAATTGATCTGGTCATTAGCATCAAAATCAGCCGAATAACGCACAATAACTTCGACTGTATCATTATCAACAGGAGCGCCCTCAAATGTGCTGCTATGGTTGCCGTCAAGACCATAACCGAATACATTGGTAACCTGATCAGCAGCCAGAACAATTAACAGCGTATCAGCGGATACAAACGTGTTTTCACAATACAAGGCAACACTTCGATTATTATCATCAAATTTGTACTGAACTTCCGGGTTCTCAATTACATTGCTGTTGATACTTATCCCATCGGGGAATTTATCTGTATCTATCGCCTGAGTAAAATGCAACCAGATAGAATCACGCTGACTGATAATTGAGGGCGCTGAGGCCAGGTACGGGTATTCAATCACAATTGAAAAGGGATACCCGCTAATAGTTTCGGCTATTCCAATCGCATCATGAGCAACGACTTTCAACTGACATTGATCCGATGGATCGTTCGGAATTAACCATTGATACTCACCATCGTTTTCTTCACCGACAAATATACTTTTCCAGCCACTCAAATCCGTCGAGTAAAGTAAATCAATACTGGTCACTTCAACGTTATCAGTGGCTATCCACTCAATTTGAATCATAGAACCTATCGCGAATTCAGAACCATGTAACTGAGTCAGCAGGGCCACTTCCGGTGGCGTATTGTCTGTCACTTTAAAATAGGGACTGTGGACCAATGTATCATTTCCTGACGTATCCCAAGCCCGGAGAGATACTATCGCCTGATCAGTGACTCCTGCCGGAACATCAAATACAAATTGTGATGAATCAGCCGGGACTTTACACACTACTTGTTGACTACCATTTGCATCATTGGAATAAATGATCTGTATTGAATCCATGGCAATATTGTCTGATGCTGTCCAGGTAACGGTCAGGGGCATATATTCGGGGATTGAAAAACCCGGTCCAGGAGTAATAATATTAACAACTGGAGCAGTATAATCACCCGGTCTCGCACTCACGATGTTTGAAAATTCGCTTTCATTTCTGTTTGTATCCACTGCGGTAATTTTATACCAATAATTTGTGCCATTTACAATCGCTGCATCTGCATAGAATGTATCGGCTGGAAATCCATAAATACTATCAATCCTATTATATGAAATGTTATTTGTTGAACGATAAATATTGTAACCTAATAAATCAAGTTCTCTATTTTTTCCCCAAGTTAACATTACCGAATTATAATCAGAATCAGCAATGAGACTTTGTGGATAAGATGGCGGGATAATATCTTTATCTTCTTGTATAAGTTTAATCTCGTTGTTTGTCAATGCTTTAGAAAATAATCTTACATCATCTATTACACCTCTAAAGTATTCATCATTCCCTGGAAAATTAACACCTATAAAGCAATTTTCTAAAATACTATAGTCGATTATTTCGATAAAATCATCTTCATGCACTTGATCACCATCAATCAATATTTCCCGTTTTTGTCCGTTATATCTCGCTGCAAGGAAATGAAATTGTTGATCTTTTAGTATTTTCGTTAAATACATTGTTCCTGTTTGATCACTTGTCGGCCAGTTTGTCCAAATTGTAATTCCGCTTGAATCAGCACATAAAGCATAATGATCAACATTGAAACCATTATTAAAAATCCCGCCTTTATTTGTACTTCCATACTCCCATTTTACCCATGCCGTAATTGTAAACTCTTGATTGTCAAAATCACCATCGTTTTGTATTTCAATATAATCATCAATTCCATCAAAATTGAATGCACTGTTTTCATTTCCAAAGCGATCTGTAGTTAATGTCGCTCCATTCACAGTCCCATAATTGCCTTTCCCACTTTCATCATTGGCATTGCCGTTGAAGGGATAATATGCAACAAGCCCCGAGTCTGTTTGCAAATCCCAACCTCCGATATGATATAAAGAGTCAATAATCATCTTGCTCAGTGCGTAATTGTAAATATAAGTGTCATCAATTTTACCATTAAAATAATAATCATCGTGATTGCCATACCATCGACCGAAAACTAAGGGCACCACCGTTGCCACTGGTGAGGCACACCCTGCATTTTTAGTATGTAAAATACCATCGACATAAATAGACAGTGTATCCAACATATGTGTTACAGTGATATTACACCATTTTTTAATAGATAACAGATTAGTTGAAACGTTGTCAGTATCATATACAGAGAAAAAACTGACTATGTTATCAGATGATTCATGTAGATGTCCTAAAACATAACCGTCTTTTCCCTCCGCGTCTGTTTCAATTTTGCTAATAACTCCATGCGAATTTGTCGTCATCATATTTACTTCAGGATACAACCATAAGGTAATTGTAAAATCGCCCGAAAGATTTAACAGATCATTAGATTGGATTGTAAGAAAGTCATCCAGGCCATCGAACTCATATGCACAATTCCCATTCCCAAAGCGGTCTGTTGTTAATATAGCACCATTAACCGTGCCATTATTTCCATTGCCGCTTTCATCATTTGCATTGCCGTTAAACGGGTAATAGGCGACTAATTCTCTATTTAAATCCGATTCCAGTTTTATCAGCCAAACATCACCGCTGCCGTTTCCAAAAGATTCGGTCAAACCAGCAATAAAATATTCACCATTTGCAGTTTGTTGAATTGCGTATCCCCGCTCATTGCTACTGCCACCAAGCAGTTTATTCCATATTTCATTCCCCTCTGAATCAGTTTTCACTACCCATATATCTTGTCCACCAGATCCAAATGAATCCGTATATCCGGTTAAAATATATCCACCATCATTTGTCGGACATACACATTGTGGATGGTCCATACCTGCGCCACCAAAAGTCTTATCCCACTCAATATTTCCACTTCCGTCAGTTTTCACCAGCCAGAAATCTTCAGAACCAGCTACTCCTTTTGACCGATTAAATGCAGTTAAAATATATCCTCCGTCAGAGAGTTGCTCAACCCAATAAGCCGATTCGTCACTTCCACCACCATAAAATCTTTCCCATTCAACATCACCCTGAGAATCTGTTTTCATTAACCAAACATCCTGACCACCTGGCCCAAAAGAAATCGACTGACCAGTAAATATATATCCACCGTCAGATGTTTCTTTAACACAACTAAATCCTTCGCGAGCACCTCCACCGTATGTTTTTGTCCAGAGAGTATCACCGTTAATGTCTGTTTTCAATATATAAACATCGGATTCACCCATCCCATAGGAATAGGTATGACCTGAGATAACGAATCCATTATCTGAAGTTTCGGATACATACAAGGCTATCTCATATTCGCTACCACCGTAGCGTTTTAACCATTCTTGATTGCCGTTATTATCTGTTTTTATCAGACAAATATCAGTATTACCACTTGAATCTGTTATATATCCGGTAATTATAAACCCTTCATCAGACACTTCCTGTACAGAATAGCCACCGGCATTTTCGTTACCACAATATGTTTTTGTCCAAAGTGTATCACCACCGTTATTTATTTTTAACAACCAAATATTCTGAAATCCTGTTTCATCTAACGCTGTACTTCCAACAACAATAAATCCACCATCGCTTGTTAAATCGAGATTGCGACCCCAATTATAAAAACTATTCCCATACGTCTTTGTCCACATTGTATCAGGCGCTTGAGCGTACAAACCACTAAGCAGTAATAGTACAAATGTTAATATCATGGATCGTATTAATCGTGCTTTCACCATTTACGGCTCTCTGTTTGCGATTTTACCCGATTCGTTTTCCAATTTCCGGGTAGTCAAGATTGATTGCCAATCGCCCGTTACTTCAGGGCTACTTGCAATAGTAAAAGTTGTATCGTCGGTAATAAAGCCGGACAGAACAGCAAAAATGTTTATATGAAATATTGTCCCGATAAGCACTGTCTGTTTAATAATATTTTGAAGTAACGTTGATTTCATGACTTACTCTATTTGTCATTCATTATTAGGTTTTCATTAACACACATTCGTTTTTTTTAAAAAAGCCTTCATGTCAATATCTTTGTTTAATTCCTTCGATATTTCCTTATCCTGAAATGTTGTAATGTTGTCTTTCCTATTTTTTGTGAAATATTCCACTGCTTTATGTGCTCTTATCCATTCCTGAGCAATTTCTTTTGTGCTGGGGTCGCGTTTATCGGAATTATCATTAGAAATATATGAGGGAGCAGTTACGGTGGCTAAAATGAAGTCAAAATCTATTGGAGAATCATCAGACACCCTCCTAGGCCAATTAATACTTAATATGCCCTCATTTGAAATTGGTCTTTCTTCACACATCAAAAATTTAACCTGTCCAAATCCATTCGGATTGTAAAACTTTTTCCAATCTGAAAATATCTCTGGCGGATAATCTTTTGTGGGGTTTTTCAATATTCCAACAGTACCCCATTTTGCTGAGATTTTATCCTTAATTTGTCGATCTTCTTTCTGTTCAGCATTCCAAAGGGCTTTTGCTTCATCAATAATATCTTGTCCTGTAGTAATTGACCTCCTACAAGGTATAACTATTGCCGTGCCTATTTTTTTATCATTCGAACAAGTATTCGAAATAACCATTGTGTAAGTATTATTTCTTAAACTTGATATTCTACCATACCTGATTGGCACTTTTACATATATTTTGTTATCCGTATCCAAACGTGAATTTCTCCATTTGCTACGATGATCCTTTTCATCCCAGAACAATGAGCCTATGACAAGAATTCCTAAACTATAACACATGATTTTCTCCCTTGTGATAATTGTTTATCGCATTGTTGCACTATTGTTTCATGGTCCTTTCAACTCATCTTTCAATTCCTCAACGCTGGGAAGTCCATGTTTCAGTTTTCCCGACAGCGATTTTGTCAGGCGGTAAGCAGCGACGCCCATAGGTTTTCTTGTATCTCTCAGGGCATATTCCACGGTTATCTTGTCCCGTGTTTTGCAAAGAATAATGCCAATAGACGGATTATCAGACTGGTCGGCTAATTGGTCATCGACAGCCGAAAGGTAGAAATTAACCCCGTTAGATAATTCTGTAATCTTACCTTTTAATATCCTACGGAAGTTTTTTAATATTTTACCTGTTTTTTTTACTTTGTAAACATACTTTAAACTCTTTAGAACATAAACA
>JBDRQG010000424.1:0-3412 GCA_043826475.1 bacterium | reverse complement strand
AGTTCACCGGAAGAAGCCGGACATATCTGGGGGAGTTTGGATTCCAACCGGGTCTCTCTGAGCCAATTACTCGATTTTGAGACGGAGTCTACAAATTTGAGTTCGGATCGGATTACCGGTCGTATCAGTGGAATGAGTTTTAACCTCCTGCAGGATTCTCTTATAAGCCAGGTTTGTCAAAAAGGGCATTGGGTGAATCTTGAAAGTGATCACAACCTTCAGCTTGATGATAGAACAAAAGAATTTTTAAGAGCCCTGGGAACAGATGACGCCGCCTTGGTACCGTTAGTCAGCAAAGGGAAATTGCAAGGACTGTTAGCAGCTGACAATAACATAACTAAAGCAAAAATTTCTGATGATTCGGTCGGATTATTGCAGGTTCTTGCCAATCAAGCGGCTCTGGCAATTCAAAGATCAAAATTGCTTGAGAGAGAAAGGCGTCGAATCAGGGAACTGAAAAATATAAATCAAAAACTAGCCCAGTCTCAGGATCAGATCGTAAAATTTGAAAAAATGTCGGTTATGGGCGAAATGACCGCTGCCATAGCTTACCAATTGCGCAATCCGCTTGACATTATCGATGGATTTGTAAATATCCTCCTTCAACTACAGAACGGTAATGAATATTATGAATATCTGAATATTATTTCACAGGAAGTTAAGCGAACGGAATCTGTCCTCAATCAGGTTCTGGATTTTTCGCGTGCTTCTCAGAATGATATTGAATTAATGGATTTTTCTTCACTCGCTGAGCGTTATTATGAAAAGCATAACAACAGTGTTAACAAATCAAAAGTTGATATGAATCTCTCACTGACACAGGAAAAACTTCTTGTAAAAATAAATCGTGAACAGGTCTATCTTGCCCTGGAGCAGCTGCTCGGCTTAATAATCGATGATATTCTTCCTTCAGGATCGATTACTCTTCGCACCGAACAGGATAAATCAAACGCTCGGTTGTCGATACTGATGCGCTGCCCTCAGGAACACAAAGAAAGATTAAACCGTTCCTTAAAGCAAATATTTTCTGAACAGTCTACTCCGCAGTATTTGTCCCTGTTGGTAGCCAGAGAAACATTCAAATTTCATGGTGGCAAATTGGGTGCAGCAACCGGGGTTGACAACATTCCCTGTCTCGTGGCCGATCTTCCATTATTAGAAAAAAACAGTCATCTCAAACTGGTTCTTAAAAGGGAGAATGGATGAAATCAAATTTGAAAAAAGAATCCCCTCAGAATCTGGTAGAGCAGGTAGATGCCTTGAATGAGGAAGTCAGGGTTTTGGCTTTGAATCTTGCCATATATCTTGCCAAAGTTAAAAATAAATCGAATGAACTTGGTCGGTTGGAACCGGATTTTATTCGTCTTGTCAACGGTACGGTAAAAGTGGTAAAGGAATTGACTGTTGTTATCAATGCCGCCCGCAATACTGAGGATTTTAAATACTCAGATAATACGAGCATCCATCAAAGCAATGATTTGATTGAAAATAAACTTCACAATATTCTCGATCAATGTACAAGAATTCTGACAGCTCTCTCGGTAAATAAAAAAACCGGATGTTAACCTCCTGTCATACATAGCATTAAAAGCGCAGCCTTATTTCTTCCCAGCCTTACTTAAAGTGAAGTATTTCCCTTTAAATGTCGATAGTTATATAGAGAGTATAAGACAGTAATTTTATAAGAATTGCTGCATTAAACAATTTCCAAAACCTGCAATTTCAGGGAAATAGCCTGTTCTGCGAGAAGATAGGTGTTTATGAGTTTGCTCGATTTTTCAAAAATTAATGAAATGGCTGAAAAAAATGGGAGGCCGTTTAATATTCTGGTTATTGACGATGAAAAAAGGATTACGGATATATACCGAGAGTTCTGTGATTTGACAGAAGCTCTTAACGTGGAATTGGCTCATTCCGGAGAAGATGCTATTAATAAAATTAATAATACTATCTTTGATCTGGTGACATTGGATCTCATTATGCCGGAAATGTCAGGACTGGATGTTCTCAATTCCATCAAACAAGCTTCACCTCAACTACCGGTTATGGTAATTACAGGTAATGCAACCAATCGGCTGGTTAATGAAGCTGGTGTAATGGGGGCGTGTAAGGTTTTATATAAACCGGTGATGCTTGAGGATTTTCTGGAAGAAATTACATCGGCTTTAGGCAAAAAAATGACAATGCGGACAATTTAAGAATAGAAAGTTATTAAATAGAGTATGAAAAACAATATATCCGTACTGATTGTCGATGACGAAGAAATGATGCGGAATCTTTTGGAAAAGATTCTTTCGCGTGAAGGATATAAAATAAGAACGGCAGAAGACGGATTAGCTGCTCTTGAAATGCAAAGAGAAGAGCCGTTCGATATTATTATCTCGGATATGAAAATGCCGCGAATGAACGGGTTCGAACTTCTTAAAGAGATTAAGAAAGATTTTCCGAAAACAGGCACCATTATCATGACTGCTTACGGGGATATTTATACGGTTAAAGATGCCTTGCTGCTTGGAGCGGACGAATATCTTACCAAACCGTTCAAAAGTTATGAATTGTCCATGATTGTTGAAAGAGCTTATTGGCGTATCCTTTCAACTGAGAATCAAAAAGAATATGAAGCAAATTAGGGCTTATGGATTCTGCTGCTGTAACAGATAATAAAAAAACCTGCTCACAGGTTAAAGTTGTTGTCACCAAAGATAAAATGGCGGCAATGATGGTTATTTGCAAACCTGAAAAAGGTCAGATTCCGCCTGAAATTGATTATATAAAATCTGTAATTGCAAACGCAGGGGTTGTCACCGGGATCAACTGGGAGATAGTGGAAAATACATTATCGGGCAAGAAGTGGGATACCCCTGTAAAAATAGCAGTCGGGGATAAGCCTACCAAAGGGGAAGATGCTGATTTTACCTACACCTTTGATACCGAAAGAAATTTTACTCCCAAAGAAGACAAAGAAGGCCGTATTGATTATCGCTCACTTGAATTTATCCGTAATATCGAAAAAGGGAAAGTGCTGGTAAAAAAGACCCCTCCGACTGATGGAATTGATGGAGTTAATGTATTAGGAGAAAAAATTACAGCTCCTCGAGGGCGGGATTTTCCCTTCCTCAATGGTATAAATACTGCGGTTTCAGAGGATGGATTGTCGTTGGTGGCCTCGACTGGCGGATCGATAGTCTTTACTCGGGGAAATATTTCAGTTAATGAAATTACCACTATCAGTGGTGATGTTGATATGAGTGTTGGAAATATTAGCTGTTCCGGAACAGTCAAAATTAGCGGTAATGTCAAAGCCGGATTCAAACTCAATATCGGCGGAAATCTGGAAATAGGGGGGAACATTGAGGAATGCGACATAAATTGCGATGGTAATATTCTTATTAAAGGGGGGGGATTCGGAAGC
>JBDRQG010000423.1:0-2176 GCA_043826475.1 bacterium | reverse complement strand
AACTGATCTTTTAATACCTGGACATTTTTTGCAGAATTCCATTTCTTTTCAAAGTCGGGATTCTGGATAATTTGGGCAATAGCAGAAAGCACACGTAAGTGAAAATTACGTTCGTCCTTGGAACCGATAAGAATAAAGACCGTGGTAACCTTTTCCTCAGATTCTTTAAAACGGATACCCGCCTTGCAGCGGATAATCAGCATTTCAAATATGTGATTTCCATCGACAATTATATGTGGGATTGCCAGTCCGCGGGCGATGATTGTGCTGCTTTCGCTTTCTCTTTCATGCAGCAGGACATTAATGTCCCGGGGACTCATATTCAATTTATTTGCCAGGATATCGGAAGACAGCTTAAAAAATTCTTCCAGCGTAAGCGCTTCGCTGATATCAATTATTTCACTTTGTTCAACCAGTTCATCAAATCGATCTGAGATGATATTGTCTCTTACTCTGACAATTTCCTTCAATTCCTGTTCAAGTTTCCCGTCGGTCAATTTTTTATTGATAATTCTCTCGATCAGATGCATCAATGCGAAATCTGCAGACACCTTTTTTCGACCATAAAAAAAGTAAACCGAGAACCCTGAAATAATCAGGAGACAACTGATCAGCAGAGCTCCCTGGCCAATGTCCCATAAGAGAAATACCAGCCCCGCGGTTCCAAGTAAGGGCAACCATGGATAGAAGGGTGTCTTAAATACCGGCTGATAATTTGAAATATGACTTTCCCTCAGTATGATCACAGAAATGCAGCTCAGAATGTTGGTCAGAATTAAAACAGCCGAGGCGGCCTTGACCAAGATCTCCAGGCTCAGCATTAGCGAGGTAATAATAAAAATACCGGTAATCAGCAGTGAATAGTGCGGTGTCCGGAATTTTTTGTTGATGTTTCCGATAAAAGCCGGCAGCAGCAGATCGTGACTTAAGGGCACCAGGGAACGGGCGGCGGTCATTATCCCGGCATTTGCAGTAGATAAAAATGCCAGAATTGCCGCTATGCTTAGAGCGATCCTACCGGGCTGACCCATGAATACTTCAGCGCCATCTGATATAGGCGTCAGTGAATTATCGAGTCTTGCCGAATCCATCACTCCGGTAGTGACAAATACCATTACAACGTATAAAATAACCGTTATAACCAGCGAGTAAATCATCCCCGCCGGAATATTTTTACCGGGATTTTTTATCTCTTCGGCAACACTGGCAACTTTTAATAATCCGCCATAGGCAACAAAGACGAACCCGGCTGTCGTGAAAATTGAATTGAATCCGTTGGGGACAAAAGGAGATAAATTTTCCAGCCTGACCTCCGGGATTCCTCTGACTATATATATGATAATCAACAATAACAGTCCCGACACTAAAAATACCTGTATCCGCCCGGCTTCCTTGATTCCTACTAAATTTATCAACATAAAAATAATGCAAAACAAGATTGCCATGATACGGATATCCCAAGGTAGGATTTCAGTGGCAAAGATAGATATTCCCAATAACGCAAAAGCGCTTTTCATGGATAGTGAAAACCAGCTGAGCAGACCGGCAACGGTGCCAACTGCCGGTCCCATGCTTCGGATAATGGAAAAACAATCGCCTCCCGCCTTGGGCATGGCGGTTGTCATCTCCAGGATACTGAACATTCCTGGTAAAGCAAGTAACCCGGCCAAAAAATAGGAAAAAATAACCCCCGGACCAGCTTTAGCATGAGCTAACCCAGGTAGAATGAAAATACCGGAACTGATCATTGCGCCGGTCGCAATGGCGAAAACGTCTATGAATCTTAGGCTTTTTTTAAGCGGGTTTGTCATGTTAACTCAATTGAATACATTATAACAATTCTACCATTCCAAATATCAGACAATCTATTATACTTAATATACGACAGAATGTTTACCGGACGGTACAGATATTTCAATTTAATAAAATATTTAATAATCCGGTGAAGAATACCAACGGACAGTACACTTATAACTGAATCAATGCTTACTCCATTCAACTCCCGAACCCACCTACAGGCAAAGCTATGAGGATTTCGAACTCCGTTAAATATTTAGAATAGTGTGGAAACTTTGGACTTTAATTATGATATTAACACCCTGTGAAAGAAACATACTTTTTACCGGAAACTATACATCAAACCGCAATTGAAATGCAACGGTTATCCGTCGGTTCT
>JBDRQG010000422.1:0-10634 GCA_043826475.1 bacterium | reverse complement strand
CTTAAAAACATACTGTGCTTGTCACCCAGAGCATTATACATGGTAACCGGGATGGCGTTGGGAAACCATTCACACGACCCGGTGGCACCGGTTATATGGGGGACACAAATTTCGAGAAATGAGTTTTGTTCAAACCATTTTCTGGCGGTTCCCAAGAGTTTTGAACGCAGCATGGTAATTTCAGACAAAGACCCCTTCATAACATCAAAGTGACGCATCACTACCTCCTGTAAATTGATTATAAAAAAAGCCACCCAAATTAATGGGTGGCTATTAATTGCCAATACGGTTGAAACGGCTGCTGCGCCGGGGAATTTAAGCACCCTGGCACCCCGCCGAAGAGAGGCCTGATTTCAGGCCAATCAGTATTATAAGTTTATTTTTCATTTCATTTATCTCAGGCATAACTCATCTTCTGACAGGAAATTCCGCAACACTTCAGCGCAAAATTGCCTGTTATTTCCTTAACTATTGGTATTGTATCTTAAAATCAAACTGTAATTAATTGTTTTATATTTGTCAAGTTTAATTATTGAAAAAGTAAAATAAATGTATATAATGGCTCAAATAAATCCATTATTCTTGAGAAATCCAATTGATTCCCCGGTATCTTCAAGTTTCATTTCCAAAGCCCAGATAGCCTCTGGGGCGTATTCATTAAGGGCATTACAAACTTCGATTATCGGTATTGTCCCTTTTTCCAGTCCAAGATGTTCATCACTCCCGCCATTATTAGTATGCAGGTGGACATAACCGATTTTATTTTTCAGGTTTTTTATCCAGTCAAGAGCCGACATTTGGGAACAGCAATGGGTATGGCCGATATCGAGGCAGATATCAAAGTTAGATCTGTTGACAACGTCTACTACATCGCCAATTATTTCGTGATCATATTCCTGGTGATTTTCAATATGGTAATAAAACTCTCTTTCTCTACTGTCGAGAAAATCCTGCCAAAACTGAGCCAATCTTTTTATCCAGTATTTTGGCTGGCTGGTGTTAGGTACATAACCATGATGGAGAACAATATGTTTAACATTAAGTTTGACAGCAATATCATATGCCTGCTCAAATCTCTTACGGGCAACCTCTCTGACCATCGGGTCAAAACTCCCTGGACAGAGATCCCCAAAAGGGCCGTGCATGGATACTTTTTCAATATCCTGAATTAAATCAAGATGATTTTTAACTGCTTCGGTTCCTTTTTCTAATATAGCCGGATCGTAAAAGGCTTGGATTTCTAATCCTAAACCATACTCTTTGCATAAAGGAAGAGCCTCTTTAATCCGGGCTTCATCACAAATAATAAGTTGTTTCATATGACCTCTGCATAAATATAACTTGAATACAATTATATAAAAATGTAATGTAGTTTGTAAATATTTTTATGTATGTAGAGTTAAAATTATAGTTTGGACACATATGGATAAGAAAATCGAAATATTAGCACGCGTGTATAGGGGAAAGTCAGTTGAGGCCATTCATTACGGCGCAATTGCGGTTGTAAATGCCAAAGGAGAATTAACTCACTATATCGGTGACCCCTATGAGCCATTTATGACAAGATCATCGATAAAGCCTCTTCAGTTAATGCCCCTTTTTATTTCCGGGGCAGCCGATCATTATAAATTCACTACAAAACAATTGGCTATAATGTGCGGTTCACATGTCGGCTCCGATGAGCATTATAAAGTGGTTATGCAAAATCTCAAAACTGCCGGCAACAGCCCTGAGAATCTGAAATGCGGCTGCCACTGGCCATTGGGGATGATGATGGAACAGAATTATCCTCTTAATGGCGAGGATAAAGATCCTGTCCGGCATAACTGTTCCGGCAAGCATTCCGGCTTTCTGGCTCAGGCAAGATTTTTAAAAGATAATATTGGCGAATACCTCAACCCTGACTCCAAAACCCAGCAATTAGTAAAAGAGACCTTGTCCGAATTTTGTGAATATGAATTTGATAAAATGCACACTGGAATTGATGGCTGCAGTGCCCCGAACTATCCCATGCCGATATATAATTTGGCTCTCGGGTTCAAGAAAATCATGAACGGAGATGCCACCGGCAAAGTAACAAAGGATATTTTAAGCAGAATAAGAGAAGCCATTACAACCTATCCTGAAATGGTCTCAGGAGAAAAAAGGCTTGATCTGGATATGACCAGGTCATTTGGTGGTAGATTAATCAGCAAAATCGGTGCAGAATCAATCCATGGTATCGGTTTTTCTGATCCGGCTGTGGGGATTGGCGTAAAAGTTCATGACGGCAATCAGAGAGCATTGGGTGCAATTTGTCTTTCCATTTTCAAGCAATTGGGTTATATTAAAGATATAAAGGATTTCCCCCTTCTGGAAAAATACGAGAAACCGGAAGTGAGAAATGCCAAAGATAAATTAACCGGATATATAGTTCCGGAGTTTGAATTGAAAAAGGTTTGATCTAAAATTGAAATTCAAATTTAGAACATCTCTGCATCTCGGGCTCAGCTATCATCGCCGCTGGGTTAAGCGCCACCCATAGGGGTGACCTTGTCACATTTATTGATTCTTTTTTTACTTTTACATTATTAAACTTAGAGAAATTAGGAGAATGTTATGTCGAGGACTCGACAACCAATAGAACCACACCGTATCAAATCGGTGGAGCCAATTAAGTGTTTAAGCACCCATGAGCGCGAGCAGAAAATTGTCCAGGCCAAATACAATATTTTCAAAATAGATGCTGCGGATATTTATATTGATCTATTAACCGATTCAGGTACTACCGCTATGTCAGCACGGCAATGGGCGGCTCTTATGATGGGAGATGAATCTTATGCCGGGGCTACATCATTTCGTAAATTTGAAAAAACCGTCAAAGAGATATTCAAAAAAGAATTTGTAATCCCCTGCCATCAGGGGCGCTCGGCTGAAAATCTGATGTTCACTACGGTGGTTGGGAACGGAAAGTATGTCGTCAATAATACCCATTTTGACACTACCAGAGGTAATACTTTGCATAAAGGGGGAATTCCTATCGATCTTCCATGCGAAGAAGCTTCTTCTGACGAACCAATTCCTTTTAAAGGGAATATGGATGTTGAAAAACTTGAAGATTTCATAATTACCCGCAAAGCTGAAAATATTGCCATGGTGATAATGACCGTGACAAATAATTCAATTGGCGGCCAACCCGTTTCAATGGCAAATATTCATGAGACTTCAGCTCTTTGCAAAAAACATGGCATACCCTTTTTCTTTGATTGCGCCCGTTTTGCCGAAAATTGTTATTTTATTAAAAGGGATGAAGCTGGTTACGGGAATAAAACTATAGCTGAAATTGCCTCTGAGATGTTCTCGCTTTGCGATGGGGTAATGATGTCAGCCAAAAAAGACGGCATGGCTAATATTGGCGGTTTTATTGCTCTCAATGATGAAAATCTGAGTGATCGTCTTAAAGAACTTATGATCCTTGTCGAAGGTTTCCCGACTTATGGCGGATTAGCTGGGCGTGATCTTGAAGTGTTGGCTGTCGGTTTGAAGGAAGTTCTGGATTTTAATTATTTGGATTTCAGAATCAATCAGGTCGCCTATTTTGGAAAGCGAATCAAAGAGGCAGGAATGCCGATTATTGAACCGACCGGCGGTCATGCTGTATTCATCGATGCCGGGGCTTTGTTGCCACATATTCCTGCCGGTGAATTTCCCGGACAGTCTTTGACCGTAGAATTTTACCGTGAGGGGGGAGTGCGGGTGGTAGAAATTGGCTCTCTTATGTTTGGCGGAGTAGATCCCAACACCGGAGATAAGCTAACGGCGTTTAAAGAACTGGTCAGGATGGCCATGCCACGTCGGGTTTATACCAATACTCATTATGATTATGTTGCCGATGTCGCCAGTCGTATTGTTGATAAAAAAACAACTATGGGTGGTTATAAGATTATTAAAGAACCAGCTTTTCTCAGACACTTCACCTGTGATCTGGCCTCAGTAAGTGAAAAAAAGGTGATCAAATAAATTGGTAAAACGGAAAATAATATTTTATTTTTTATTGGCGGCTATTATTACAGCTTCTTCCTGCGGGGTAAAGTTTGAAACCGGTCAAACTAAGGAAGAGGCTCAAGCTTCTTCGCAAATTACTGCCAATAAAATAAAATCTGACTGGGCCAGACTTATTAATAACTCATCCCCTCAAGAGATCGGATTTCATTTGAAAACCCATCTTGAAAACATCTCTGTTAAACTTATTGAGTATGGGTTCAGATTAGCTGAAAAGTGGCAGGAAGGAAACGAAGGCAGAGGATCGGCAATCCCTGATAACGAAATGCGAACTGTAATCGAAAACTGGGTTTCCAGAGATGAGCCAATTATAAGTGCCTGGGAAGACAATATTGATTATGCCCGTAACAGATTGATAGAAGATGGCTTTTATACTCAAGAGACAATAGCTTCGTTTGATAAAATGATCGAACATTTCAACACTGTTTACAGCACAGTCATATTTCCGGAAGAGGATGTTTCAAAATATGAGGATCAATTAATGGTTATAAAAAGTGAAACGGAAAAGCAAAGTAGGAAAGTTGAAATCTAATTGGATAGATATTAAATTACCATAATTAAGCATTTTATGAAAAATTATTCACTCTTTTCTATAATTATTGCAATTTAGATGGTAAGGCTTATTTTTGGGTGGGACCTAATATCGTTAGCTATTAGATTGTGATACAACATATTAGATAAGGAATACGTCTATTTATATGTTTTATGGCCGAATAATTGCGTACAAAGACATTTGTGATAATGCTTACTTGACATTTTTTATGGAACTTTTTATTATATAGCGATTTATACAATATGGAGGAATGAATATAGAATAATCGGTTAATGTGGTTTTAGTAAATTTAATAATTGGTGTTTGGTAGAGTAAAACTAAGGCTCCGAACCGTGTTCTATATTGTTCCGGTTTAAGAGCCGGGTGGAAAACCTGGTTTCTTATGATTAAAATATTGTCTAAATCTTTTTTATTTTTATTAGTTTGTTCCCTGTTGAGCATTTCTACTGTTCACGGGGAGGAATTAAATATCATTGAATCCACTGATTCCTATTTTCACTTTACGCAATCAATTGACATTTCAGAACTTAAGTATCAGGGAGAACCTGATTCCCTTAAGTCATATTTTCAGACTGTTCATATAGGAATACCCTGCGGATCCACAGTCCGGTTAGTTTCAGCTTCAGGGAAAGAGCTGAGCTCACTTTCCTCAGATAAGATTAATTCGGACATGATTTCATCTGTTCCACACCCACTGGTAGAAATTTCAAATCCTAAAAATATACGTGGTCGTCAATTTGTAACAGTCAGAATATATCCAATAGTCGGTGCACAATTCTTTAGCGAAGTGGAAGTAAAAATTTCTTTTATTAGCGGACAAACAACAGGTAGTAATATTCCCGATGATCCAAATTTTGATCGGATTTTAAAAGCCCTTCTATCAAATTATGATCAATTTTCAACATGGAAAGTTCCGGCAAAGCCGATTTCAAAATTAGCTTCAACTTCGTCTCCTTTTGCTGATGGCGGGGACTGGTACAAAATTGAAGTGGCTACAACCGGGCTAATAAAAATTACCGGTGAACAATTGCAGAATGCCGGTATTTCCCTAAATAATCTAAATAGTGATGACATTCATATTTATAATGGCGGGGGAAAACAATTATCATTTGACAACAGTGCTGATCGACCAACATTTGAAGAACTGGCAATATATGTTGATGACGGAGGAGATGGGTTTTTCGACAATTCAAATTTCCTTCTCTTTTATGGCGAAGCGGTTGATCGCTGGATATATGAACCGGCAGCTACCTATTATATCAATAATGTTTACACTGACAGGAATATATACTGGCTGCATCTTAACAGCACACCCGGATTGAGAATGAGTTCAATAGATGCCAACCCCACTCAGGGATATGATACGGTCATTTCTGATTTTCGAAGAAATGTCCATCTTGAACAGGATAATATGCTGTTGACACAGAAAAATGGAAGAACACTGGATTTTTATACATGGTTCTGGTCAAATGAAGATTATTTGGAGCTTTTTGTTTCCACTCCCGGAGTTTTAGCGGGTGATGATGCCCGAGTCTATCTTGACGGGAGGACATATTCTCCATATATGCAGCTCTATGTCAATAATATTTTAGCTGAAGATACCTGCAATAAATTCAACTGCCGCTATGGAGTTTCATGGCTGCAGGATGGCCTTAATAATTTTAAAATATATCTCAGCGAAGGCTATGATGCTCTGCCTTATTTTAATTATCTCGAAGTATTTTATAACAGCCGGTTATTGCCGGTTTCAAGTATTTTAGATCTTCATTTGGAACCATTTGATAGGAATGGTCTGGTTAGTGTGATCAACAATTTTAGCAGTCCTCCTCTAATTCTGGATATTAGTAGTCCCCTGAAGCCCAATGTAGTAACTAATGCAGTGACGAGCACTCAGGAGATAACTTTTATTACAAGCGGACAGATTACAGATAACCGAAGGTTTTATCTTGGGCGAATTGCAGATGCCGTATCTCCTGTTTCAATAAAAGTGGAGGTGGCTAATGATCTGGTTTCTAATCCTCAACAGACAGACCTCATTGTAATTACCGATCGCAGATTAGAAAATGCCCTTGATGAATATGTTGATTACCGTGAGACGGAAGGCTTTTCAATCTCAGTAATTACTGTGGAAGATATTTATAATAATTTTTCGTTTGGCCTTTTTGATCCAACCGCAATTAGAGATTTCCTTAAGTATGCCTATGAAAGCTTTCCTGCGCCTTCTCCGGCGGGGGTTCTTTTCGTTGGTGATGGTAATTATGATTACCTTGATGTCCTTGAATCTGGTGTGGATAACAGAATACCACCATATGTAAATTCTTATGACCGGTCTGTATCCGATGATAATTATATTTATTTTGGTGATTTCGGTATTCTTGACAGTGACACCAGCTACCAAACTGACAATATCGGTTATGATATGTATTCAGCCCGCTGGCCGGTGAGATCTTCGGGTGAAATAAACATCATCGTGAATAAGATTAAACAATATGAATCAGCCTCAAGTATCGGCTTCTGGAGAAATAAAATAACGCTGGTAGCGGATGATGAATATGGCGAGTTTGACGGTGAGACATTCCATACTACCCAGACTGAAGAACTGGAAAAGGATCATATCCCGCGTCATTTTTACCGTAATAAAATTTACTTGTGGGATTATCCATTTGTAAATCAATATAAACCAGCGGTCAATGATGATATCGTTAAAGCCATCAACGAAGGTACGTTGATTATAAATTACGCTGGGCATGGCAGCCCGGATCTTTGGGCTCATGAGCATGTCTTTACTCGTTTTGATGATGTACCACGATTAAACAATTATGATAAACTGAGTCTCTTTTTTGCTGCCTCATGTGCTATCGGTTTTTTTGATGCTCCCGAAAGGGATGCTCTCGCCGAAGATCTACTGGTTCACCCCAATGGCGGAGCAATCAGTATTGTTTCTGCAACCAGACTGGTCTGGTCAGGTGATAATGCTCAATTTAACCAGGAGACATTTGATATCCTCTTGCAGGAAGATTCCCTGACTATTGCAGAAGCCGTTTATCTCGCTAAATTAAAAAGACAGTATAATTTACCGGGAATACCCTCTCCTGAGGCTAATGATAGAGCCTATTTGCTTTTTGGTGATCCCCTGGTAAAATTGAAAATGCCTAAACTTGGCATGGAGCTGGTTGAATTTCCCGACAGTCTTATAGCTTTGGAAAGAACTAATATCAGAGGAAATGTTTTAGATGAAACAGGTAATACATATATAGCTGATGGCCGGTTGGTCATAAACATCTACGATGCCCAGCGTCAGAAGACATATAAAAACGTTGATTATAAATTGACCGGCTCTGCAATATACCGGGGAACCGCATCTATAACCAACGGCGCATTTGATTTTGATTTTATAGCTCCTCTTGATGTCAGTTATGGCGGGGAAGGGGCGCAAATTTATCTTTATGCTGAATTCGAAAATACAGATGCCATAGGTTTAATTGATTCACTGGGTATTTCTAATACGGCTTTTTCAACCACTGATTCAATCGGACCTGAAATAATCTTCAGCTTCACCGGAATTGATAATTTCCAAAGTGGTGATTATGTTCCGGGAGATGCTAATCTTGAAATAATTATTACGGATTCTTCCGGCGTAAATCTTTCCGGATCTCTGGGACATGGGATAACTTTGGTTATTGATGGGGAGACTGAAAATTTGATAAATCTTACAAACAGATTTGAATATGATCCGGATAATTATAATCAGGGAAAGCTTGATTACCAGATAAATAATTTACAACCCGGGAATCATACTTTTAAATTAAAGGTGTGGGATAATGCCAACAATTTTTCAACTGTGGATTTTACCGCTCAGGTCAGTGCTGAAAATGGACTGGCGATAATTGACATGCTGAATTATCCCAATCCGATGTCAGAAAATACTCGTTTCAGCTATTACCTTACTCAGAGAGTGGAAAAATTTTCACTCAATATTTATACACTTTCAGGCAGAAAAATCAGAACTTTTGAGAGATACCCGACAGAAGCCGGTTATTTTGACGATATAGAGTGGTATGGAGATGATTTTCATGGCGACCGCGTAGCCACTGGAGTCTATCTATACAAAGCAATGGCAAACCCTCTTTCAGGGGAAGATGCTGTTGAAGTTTTTGGAAAAGTAGTTGTTATTAATTAATATTCAGGAGATTTTATGATCACCAGGACAATTTTCGGATTAGTAGTCATTTGTTTTTTCATCTTAACTCTGACACCTGATAGTTTTGCAGTATCCGAAGCCTCAGCGCTGTTTCTGAGAATCGCTTCCGGTGCTCGTGCCGCCGGCATGGGTGAGGCTTTTGTGGCCGTTGCCGATGATGCTACTGCCACCCACTGGAATCCTGCAGGGCTGGGAGCTTATCCTTTGGCTGATTCTTGGAAAGATGCAAATGTTCCCATGATGTACCGGCCGCTCAAACAGGTTGCTGTTTTAAAAAATGAGAACGGCAGCGGTTACCAGGCTTATGAATTTTGGGCGATATCCCAAAAAGGTCTTGTAAGGTATGATAATAGTAACTGGTATGAAGGGGATGTTTTCTCTCTTCGATCCAACGATAAAGTTGCACCGAAAGTTAAATCGTTTTTTAATATAGAAAATGATGAAATATTAGCTGCAGCAGTTGCAAAAGTGGCTGAATTTAACAGCCAAATGACTTTTGAAGAATTGGAGTCTCTTCGTACTGAAGTTATGAGTAATGTCCCCGATGATTACACCCGTAAAACAGAAATGAGCGAAGCATTCGATTCCCTTATTATTGTCTATAACGAATGTCGAATCGATTGGGTTAGGGCGAATGAGATTGCCGAACGTTTTAAAGATGGCATGAAGGACAGTACTCTGAAAGAAAGCGAATGCGAAAAGATAAATTTTGCCGTTCAGCGTTCAAAATCTCGCTTTGTTCCGGAAGAAATTACAATCCCATTCAGTGCTATGTTTGAAGGTGAATTTACATCCATTGCCTCCGGCGGCCGCAACCTGATGGTTGGGACAACTGAAGGATTATATTATTATTCCGGTGAGCGCTGGAGAACTTTAAATGATCTTGAGGGGCTACCTTCAACTTCAATCACCTGTCTTCAAGTTATTGCCGGGACATATTATATCGGTACTGATAAAGGTTTGACCACTTACAAACTGGGACGCTTTGAGGGTTTTAGCGATAATCAATTTCAAGCTAGAACAGACTCCATTATAAATGAATTAACGGGTAATTATGAAACGCCTGTAACAGACGAATCTGTTGAGATTGGAGATCTTCCTAAAGGATATGTCTCTGCTATAGGATCCGGCAACGCCAGCGATATCTGGGCTGTTATTGATAATGACCTTTATCGTTTTGACGGCGAAACCTGGTCAAATAGTTTCATTTATTCTGTTGCAATTGATGAGACACCGGAATCAATTGCAGAAAAGTTTCTGATTTATGGTTCGGAAAATGAAAAAGAAAAATTCATCGAAAAACTTTTTGCCATAAATGAGCCACAAAATGATGATAATTCCATGGGCACTCCTGCTGAAGATGCCATTCCTATCGAAGAGGTTTTAACCAATGATCCGGAAGCAGAAATTCCGGTTGATATTCAGATTGATACTACCCAGTTGGCAGAAAATCAAATAATACCTCTTGAAGAGGAAGAGACAGTTTTTGTTCAAGGTGATTTGAATTCTCTGAACCCGGGTGATATGATAAAAGTTCCCTATTTGGTTGGAATCAGGGGAGTGGTCACCAGTATATATGCGGTTGATAATAATATCTGGCTGGGTACTGATAATGGTTTGATCTATTTTAACGGCGAATCATGGTCATTGCCGGGTTACAAGGAGTATGTTGTAGCTCCTAATGTGACCTTCGATACTCTTCTGGTCGGCTATTATAAAATGAAACATGATTCTTCATTAACAGAAAATTACAAAAGAGCACTTTTGGCTGTTAATGATTTGAATGAACCTGTCTTAAATACCGGTGATACAATAAAGATCTATAAGAATCCAACCGCG
>JBDRQG010000421.1:0-2486 GCA_043826475.1 bacterium | reverse complement strand
TGATTATTTAACTTATTTCAATTTAATAAGATATGGCAGTTTTAAACATTATTTTTAATGACTTGTAAATTGACACCCACGAATCCATTTTCTTTAATAACTCCAGAAAGGTACTCCTAAAGATTATGACATCAATACCGATATATAGATATACGTTTATGCTATAGTAACATTTTTGCAAGAATGGTTTGCGTGAAATGAGGAAGCTCAGAATTATTTCTCAGGACTCTATGACCTAATTATTATTCATTAGAAACATACAGAGGTAATTGTCCATGAATCTAAATAAACCGGCATACATAATTATTCTCATATCAATGTGCCTTTGTCCAATTGCTATGGGTGAAGAAAAACCAGGAGTAGATAAAGACGCTCGAATATTGGAGCTTGAAGCAAAAGTTAAACAACTTGAAGAACAGGTCCAGGATTTGAGAGGCCAACTTGGACTTTCTCAATCCAAGGTCAATTCGAATGAAACCATATCAGATAATTCAACAAAAGAAATTGTTCTCGAAATCTTAGGCAAGCCAGATATCAAAGCCAAATTTAAAGTAGGTTACGAACGCTGGGCATATGGGTCTTCTATAATCACATTCAACAATACAGGAAATGTCATCGCTTGGAAGCAAGTGGACAGAGATCTTAAGATAAAAGATGGAAACCGAGAAAGGCGTTTGACGCCTGAGGTTAGCAAGCTTTTAAATGTAGGCAACTCAAATCAACAAATGCAAAAGCCGTCTTCGCGTGATGGCAATATGTGGTGGTGCACTAAAAAAGATCAGGGGCAATATTCTTATTCACCGTCATCAAGTTACAATATTAAGAATACCAATAACTATTCAGGATCGAGTGTTTCTGAAAATGGTAGTTACTATGGCCAAATCAGCAAAAAAACTGGACGTGCAAAAACAGTTCATGTGAATAGCTATACGCGAAAAGATGGGACCCGTGTTAAAAGCCATTACAGGAGTCCTCCGAGACGGCGGTAATTCGTCGTTGTTGAGATGCAATCGAAGTCGTTGACCAGTTTGAAATTCCAGAATACTATAACTCTGTTTGGAGGTGCTCTGCATCTCCCTGAAGAGCAAGGTAGCGTGTCAACAACCACCCTTATCCCATTGTGTGGATTTAAAACGAACCCAACATTCCAGAAGAGCCCAAAACGGGTTGAGCCCGCATCGGGGGGACACGGGCTCAGTATTCGTATGACTACCTTCCTATCTTACCGGAACCCCGAACAAGTTACTCAGCTCCCACCCGATCAACGCCTGCATTGGGATGTCGTAGGGGGCGGGGGTGGGTGGTAGCGTTGCGGGAATTTCCAGTACACCATTAGCTGGAATTGGAACCAGGGGAAAAAGCACCCACGGGGATTCAAGATAGAAGTCGCCCCACATGTGATGAAGTGGTGGGTCCATGATACCGGAGCCGATGAATAAACCTACTGGCCATGTGGCTGGTAAACCAATGAACTTGCCTTCAATCGAACCGCTGGGTGTGAAGTCGCCTGTGCAATAGAGGTGGTTGTAAAATTCGTCTGCACCCATGTCAACCGCGCCGTATACGATTCTCGGATCACCTTCGAAGTCAAAGAGGTCGGTTACGACAGAGTTATTCCCTATATCCCTACAAGGTGAAGTAAATGTAAGATGAAAGTCATCTCCATATAGATCAAAAAACTGGGGGTCTAAATCAATATTACCTATTCCAGTAAAACCACCCATCACATTACAATATGTTACATCTGGATTTGATGGTAGATGAGCCAATATTTCATGTGGATAGTTTGCCCAGAGAATCGAATTAGTGATTATAGGTGAACAGCTGCTACATACAACACCTCCGGCGTTCCTTGTGATAGTATTGTTTATTATTATTGGAGCATTTTCACCGTTACAACGGATACCAAATGAATCATTATCAAAAATGAGATTATTTTTAATAACAGCATTGGATGAGTCACTGTAAATGCCCCAATTCATACTATCGCTTATTATATTTTTTAAAATAATAGGTGTCGAATCCGCTAAACATGCAATTGAGACAAAATTTTTTGAATGAAAATAATTATCATGAATAAAAGGATTGGATATTCCTCTGCAGTCAATGGCAGCGTAACTATTTGTATAAAATTTGTTAAATTCAATTGTTGGTGAAGATGAAAGGCAAAAGATAGCACCACCATCACTTGACATATTATTGGTTATAATATTGTTTCTTATACTTGGAGATGCACCGTCACAATGAATACCAGCACCCCCACTGCTAACGTTTCCACCCATAATGGTAAAACCTTCTAAAACCGAGCTTGATCCTTCATTGTTCTCAAATACAATGGCAGGATTTGATGACAGAGCATGAATAACTGTTAACTCAGGACCATAGGTGCTCCTGAGAGTTATGTTTTTTCCATTGAAATTTAGTGCTTCGTAATATGTACCAGATGCGACTTGTATAGTATCACCTACCGTTGCAGCATTTATGGC
>JBDRQG010000420.1:0-2495 GCA_043826475.1 bacterium | reverse complement strand
AAAAAAAAACTCGTAGCAATGACAATCAGGACAAATCAGGTTTATTTTAGGTCATTGCATCTGATTGTAATACAACAAAATAACAAATACTACCAAACAATACTTTAAGTTTGGAATATATCTTCTTTATTAATGATTATCAACATAAAACAGACAATCGGTGAATTTAGCATTATTAAATAATTACCCAATATTAGTATTTTTATATAATCTCTTATTATTTAATGATAAGGCATAGTTTGAACAAGGGCTGAAATCCTTTTATTCAGGTAAAGAAGCTCCTTCAAACAAAAGTTGCAATTTAGATCGAAACCCATGCGGTTTCGAGACAGGCCAGGCCAGTTCATTTATGTTATATCAGAAGTATGGTGGGTTCGTTTACGGACCCGCCAAAATATATTCCCGATCAAGCTGAGAATGAGAACACCAAGCTATACATTATATGTGCAGGCCTGTGTTGTCTAACTACAATTTTTCTTCTCAAATTATCTTAAATGATTATAATATATAACATTAATGTTCCGGCATGAAAATTGATAATGTTATGAGAGAGATTGAACATTGATTAACAAGGATAAACATAAATTGATCAGACTTCTAACGCTAATAGCCATTAACCTTATTATCGCCTACACTATTTCGCAGGCAGGGATTTTAAAAGGTAAAATCATTGATATTGAAACCAGCGACCCTATCCCTTTGGTCACTATTCGCATTGAAGGAACCGGGCAATCGATGCTGGCCAACGAAGAGGGCGAATACCGCCTCAGGCTTGATCCGGGCTTTTATAATGTAAAATTCAGCCACGTAGCCTATTACTCACAGTTATTGCCTGTAGCCATAACTGATAGTACGATTATATTAGATATAGAATTAAAGACATCATTAATAGAACTCCCCGGAACAACGGTCTATACCCGCGCTTATGAACCGGCCCAGGAAATTATTATCAAGGCTATCAGAAACAAAGCCAACCTGCTGAGGAAAATTAAGGATTATCAATTTGATGCTTACACCCGGTTCGTTTTGAAGGAAAAAATTAATCAGGATTCCTCTAAATATTTTCTGCTAACCGAAACCCAGCTCAAGGGTTATTGGGAGCAGCCGGATAATTATAAAGAAATTCTTATTGCCCGCAAGCAATCCAAAAACATCGACGCTGAAAATAATCTTGTTACCATAGGCGAGATATTTAACTTCAATGACAACCGTCTGGATTTTGGGTCCCAGCAGGTCGTCTCCCCCACTGCCAATGATGCTTTGGATTATTATAATTATTACTTACTCGACACCCTCCAATATGACACGCTAAGCGTGTTTGAACTTGAGATAGAACCCAAAAGTAATGCCAATGCTCTGTTTGCCGGAACAATTTTGATTGCCGATCAATCTTTTGCCGTGATGGGGGTTGATGTCACTTTCAACGAAGGCTTTGACGCCCCTTATGTTTATGACCTCAAATATGAACAAAAATACGCCCACTTCGATAACGATATCTGGCTTCCGATTGAAATCGGCTACAGCGGGGGGATCAGCATCCCCAACCCATTGATACCCGAACTTTATTTTAAATATCGAGCCTCGCTGCATAAATTCACTCTTAATGAAGGCATCACCGACAGCATTTTTAATTATTATGCTTTAGAAGTTGCTGAAAAAGTTGATGATTTTGATTCTACCCAATGGTATGAAGGGCAAATGATCCCCCTTACCTATGAAGAACAACTCGGCTATAAATATATCGATTCAATGGAGAGCCGCCCCCCATCGATACCAAAAATATTGTTCGGCCTCTTTTTTGGCGTTTCGGAATTTGTATCCTCAAAATATGATTTCTTCCATTTCAATCGGGTGGAAGGACCATATCTGGGGGTAGGCTTAAACATCGATAAAATCCCAAATACTGAACTGTTTCTAAGAAGCGGTTATTCCTTTGATAATGAATTCTGGCAGAGCCGTTACGATGTATCAGAGACACTCTTTAAACCAATCGATCTGAAATTAAATTTGGGCTACCACCATGAAATGGCTCATCGCCCGGTGATGATTTCCCCCGAAGATTTCAACCCGACCTTTACTGCCCTGACCGGAAAAATTGATCCCTATGATTATTTTAAAGAAGAAGGCTATAATATTGGCTTATCATTTCGCCCTGTGAAAAAGTTAAAGTTCAGTCTTGATTATTTGGATGTAAAACAGGAATCAGCAGAGAATGTTACCAACTACAGCTTTCTCTTTTCCAAAGACCGATTTCATCGGCCTAATTTAGAAATTGTCGATGGGAAATTGAGAGCTGTCAGCGGTTCGTTAAAGTATGATTCACGCCCTATCTGGAATATTAAGGGTAAGGAACAGCAGATAGAGGCTTTTCCGCAGCTCAATTTTGAAATCGGTTTCGAAACCGCCTGGCCGAAATTTATCGATAATGATTTTAAGTATCATCGGGTACAGGGTCAGCTCCTGACAAAATTCAGAATGTTGAATATGGGTCTCTC
>JBDRQG010000419.1:0-4114 GCA_043826475.1 bacterium | reverse complement strand
ATTCCGGTTAATAATTTTCTGTCGCAATTAAAACTCTTGATCAGACTGAATCAGTTTTAATGAATGAACTGATGCTCATGGTTTTGGTATTGGAAATCATATCCTCCCATTGAGCTTGCATATCAACCTGACGAAGATGATTACTCTTCTTGGAGACTGTCCAGACGAGTTGAATTCCGTTTACAGTATCCGAACCACTTTGAGGCATTGGTATATTGCGCAATTGTTCAAGCTTCTGCTGCATGGATTGTGTTACAATAGTGGCGTTATTCGACCAATCATTACTGGTTAATGATATCATAGCCATATTCAACAGCATCAATAGGGATATTCCTAAAATGACCATTGATATCAATACTTCCAATAAGGACATACCATCCTGTCTCTTAATTTTTTTTGTAATATTCATAACATTTCCCTTATTTTTTTAATCTATAGTTGTAAATTGTGTGCCACCTGCTAATCTAAAGATAATCTAATCACCAATATTCCCGTAAATTCTTGCTACATTATTACTTACATACGGGGAAAATCAAGAGGTTTATCGTCAGGTTAAGTCAGTTTTTGCCTTTCAGAAACTTTTTCCATAAATATTCTGTCCGATACGCCTATATAGTATGGGGGGAAAACCATACCCCCGGTTGGTATTAAACTGAATTAATAAACCGGTTGAAATCGGTTGTTTGGTTGATTAAACTATAATTATAGAGTCGGATAAAAATATAAAACAAGGCAGTATAGCTGCTTTAATAAAAATTTGGATTAATTATTATGGTAAAAAATTATAAAATGTATTTGGGGGGCAATTGGGTAAACAGAGAGAATAAAATTAAAGTCTATTCCCCCTGGGATGATTCTCATGTCGCCACCGTAGCGGCGGCATCAAAACATGATTACACCAACGCCATCTGGATAGCAGATAAAACATTTTCAATAACCCGTGATCTGCCATCATATAAAAGGGCAGAAACCTGTCTCGCAATTGCCAAAGGTCTGGAAAAGAATATAGATAAATTTGCCAGAATGATGTCACTGGAATTAGGCAAGGCTTACAAAGATTCCAAACTCGAAGTCACTCGGGCTATTGGAGTTTTCACTGTTGCGGCCGAAGAAGCCAAACGAATCGGGGGGGAAATTATAGATCTGGATTGGTCGCCCGGTTCGGAAGAACGGACCGGTCTTATCAGGCGTTTCCCGAAAGGCGTTATAGCCGGTATCTCACCTTTTAATTTCCCACTTAATTTGGTTGCCCATAAGATTGGTCCAGCCATAGCTTCGGGAAATACTATTGTTCTAAAACCAGCCTCAGCGACACCTGTTTTAGCCCTGATGTTAGCCGAACTTATTGATAAAACCGATCACCCCAAAGGAGCAGTCTCGATTCTTCCCGGATCATCTAAAGAGGCTACACCCCTGTTCGAAGATCCCAAAGTCAAAATGATTACTTTTACCGGCTCATCCGACGTAGGCTGGTGGATTAAACAACATGCTGTCAAAAAAGAGGTCGTTCTGGAATTGGGCGGTAATGCTGGTGTTGCTATAGCCGATGATGCCGATCTCGATTTTGCTACCACCAGATTATTAGCCGGTGCTTTTGCTGTTGCCGGACAATCATGTATTTCTGTGCAGCGGATTTATGTTCATGAAAAAATTTATGACAAATTCGTCAGAATGTTTAAGACTAAAACCAAGAAGCTAAAAATAGGTAATCCTCTTGACCCTAAAACAGATATTGGAATGATGGTTGATAAAATATCGGTAAAAAATTCATTGGAGATGATCAATCAGGCTGTGGCCGGGGGCGCAAAGATTATCATCGGCGGTAAAGCCATCAAAGGCAGAACACTTGCCCCGACAATATTAACCGACGTTAAAACTTCGATGGCTGTTTGTTCCAAAGAGGCTTTTGCACCGCTGGCAGTTTTATTTAAATACAATAATTTCAAAAAGGTTGTCGATCAGATCAATGACTCCGAATACGGCCTGCAGGCCGGCATATTTACCAATCGCATGAACGATGTCTTTTATGCCTTTAAGCATATCGAATGCGGCGGCGTGGTTGTGAACGATATCCCAACTTACAGAGCCGACCACCAGCCCTATGGCGGAATGAAAAACTCCGGTGTCGGACGCGAAGGGGTCCGCTATGCTATCGAAGATATGACCGATGTTAAGATACTTAGTATCAATTTAAAATAGTGTGGATACATAATGGATAATAAAAGATATAACATATCATCAGGATCGCCCTTCGAGCCAATAATTGGCTTCAGCCGGGCTGTGCGGATTGGCAATATCCTTGCAGTCGCCGGAACCGGACCGATTGCACTGGATGGCTCAACGGCGGCTCCGGGAGATGCTTACGGACAGGCGATCCGATGCCTGGAGATCATAAAAAAAGCCATCGAGGAGGGGGGCGGAAAAATTACCGATGTTATCCGCACTCGGATGTATTTAACCGACATTTCCAAACAGGAAGAAGTCGGCCGTGCCCATAGTGAATATTTCCGCAAAATTCGCCCTGCCGCAACTATGGTTGAGGTTAAAGGATTAGCCCGCGCCGGCTGGCTGGTTGAAATCGAGGTGGACTGTATTATTGCTGATTAGAAAACCTTCCCGGTGGTTTGTTGCCGATTAACTCTAATTTTTTGAGACGAGAGCTGATAGCCCCTTCTTGTCTCTGAAGCTGGCTGGCTATTTCTTTAATCCTATGACCTCTTTTAAATAAGTCCACCAACTGGTTGTCTTCATTTGGCGACCATGATTCATAGGCTCTGGGATGAATTTTCCTGATTTCAGTCAGATCAATCAGCTTCTGGTTGTGTGCTCTTAATACAATTTCACCGATGATTTCAATTTTTTCTTCCGAGGTTATATGCTGCCTGATTATATCGGCAGAAAACTTCAAAGCAGCTAAAATATCACTGACATTTAACTTCGGATTACGGTTAACAATTTGATCACAATTGTAACCCTGGGCTAATTCATCCAGCACTTCGACTACCGTTATCCCCGTATCTCTGATAAAAACCGACTTTTCCATACAGCCTCCTTAATTGAGTTCTTAAGGAGAATATAGAAAAGACCACTGACAGGGGACGTCAGTGAAAGTTATAGCATCACATATATTAATAAAGTTACTTTGAACATTAATATTCATGATTTGTTGTATTCATAAGAAATATTTAGTACTTTATTTTTTGATATTTTATGAAAGAGAGTAAATCATTATGATATTCGGAGCCCATCAATCAATTGCCGGTGGCGTGTATAAAGCGATTCAACGTGGCAAAGATGCTACCTGCGACACAATCCAGATTTTTAACAAAAATAATAACTCATGGAGAGCAGCGGAATTAAAACCGGAGGATATTGAAAAATATTTTAAGCTTATCGATGAACTCAAGGTTACAGTAGCTACTTCGCATACATCCTATCTGATAAATATCGCCTCACCCGATAAAGCTCTGTATGAAAAATCCATGGATTCCCTGACTGAAGAGATGGAACGCTGTAATACATTAAAGATTCCGACTTTAGTTTTGCATCCGGGATCGCATGTGGGAACCGGCGAAGAAGAGGGAATTAAGAGAATCAGCAAGGCAATCAATAAGCTTTTTTCGAAACTTAAAAATAATGAATGTACCCTTTTATTGGAAACCACCGCCGGGCAGGGATCGCATCTTGGTTATAAATTCGAACAACTCGCTGAGATGATTGATCTCGTGGAAGACAAGGAACATATGGGGGTATGTATGGACACTTGTCATATTTTTTCCGCCGGATATCCCTTGATTGATCCTAAAGACTACAAAAAAACGATGAAGTCATTTGATGATACAATCGGATTAGATAGACTAAAAATAATTCACATGAACGATAGCCTGAAACCGTTTGGCGAGAAAAAAGACCGCCATGAACATATCGGAAAGGGTTTTATCGGCCTCGAAGGATTCCGCAATATTGTCAATGATAAACGTTTGAAAAATATCCCCATGATCCTCGAAACCCCTAAGGAAGATGATCTTAAAGAAGACATTGAGAATTTGAAGATATTACGAGGATTGGTGAAGAAGTAACAGGAATTGCGTGTTTGTAGGGGCACGGCATGCCG
>JBDRQG010000418.1:0-6872 GCA_043826475.1 bacterium | reverse complement strand
AGAGGCAGAAAAGGCTCTCCATGAAGGCTTGAAAATATCTCTTGAGATAGCCCCCAAATCGGCTCTTATCTCACAGATCAAACGTCTCTTCGGAGATCTCTACATAGCCACAGGAAAATACGAACTGGCTGAAAAATATACTAATGAAGCCCTTGTTGTGGCCGAGAAGATCGGGGAGAAAATTGAAATCGCCGCCTGCTATAGAATATTCGCACAACTGGAACAGCACAAATCCGCCCAGGTGGACAAGGCCAAAGAATACTACACAAAAGCAATTGATCTTTTTAAACTGATAGGCTCACGATACGAATTATCAGTCACACAATACATAGCCGCTACTTCTGGTCTTTACCACAATGGGGAACGCCACGCCATGCTCTACATGGCTCGTGATTATTTCGAATCTGAGGGGGTAATGCCCTTCTTAAATAAGATTGAAAGTGCGTTAAAGAATCCAGCCGCCAAAGAGAAATTAAAACCGATATCATCCAATACTCCGGAGATAATTACCGTCAACCCGAAAATGAAAAAGCTGGTTGAGTTGGCCGAGAATGTAGCCCAGTCGGATATGTCGATTCTGCTGACTGGCGAAACCGGTACTGGAAAAGACCTGATGGCAAGCTACATCCATCACATGAGTTGCCGTGAAGGTAACTTTGTCGAAGTCAACTGTCCATTGTTTGCCGACGGTCTTTTTGAGGTGGAGCTTTTTGGCAGTGTTAAAGGAGCTTACACTGGTTCCGATAGAGACCGCATTGGCCGAGTAGAACTGGCCAATAACGGCACTCTCTTCCTGAACGAAGTGGGGGATATACCTATTCAGCGTCAAGTGAAACTTCTGCGAGTAATTGAGACAGGTGAATACGAAAAGGTCGGCTCAAGTAAAAAATTAAAAACTAACTTCAGGGTGATCGCCGCCACCAACCTTGATCTGGAACAACGCATCCAGGAAGGAAAATTCAGGGCTGATCTTTATTACCGTCTGAAATGTGTCCATCTTGATCTTCCGCCCCTCCGTGAGAGAATCGATGACATCCCCGAACTGGTAAAATATATCTTTAATAGGGGAGGGAACACGGTTAAGACCGATAATGGTTTCCAGCGCCTGACCGAACTTTTGTCTGTCTTTCCCTGGACTGGCAATGTCCGCGAACTGAAGAAGAGAGTGGAGGAACTTATAGCAAAGCAGGGTCATATCGATGACATGATAAATTCGATACTGTATTCTGATAACGGTACGGATGCGGACATTTTATTAAGAGTTTTGAAACACACCGACTGGAACCGATCCCGCACAGCGGAGTTATTCAATGTCAGTGAAGGAACCATTCGTAATTGGATCCGCAAATACGGACTTTTAGAAATCCATTCGTAACAAAATCCCCCAAATTCGTAGAAATTTTCCATAATTCGTAGAAATATCGCCAAATTCGTAGAGAAAACCCCTTAATTCGTAAAGATTTCCCAAAATTCGTAATTCGATTTTTTATCTCATTTAAACATAATTGCAGATACGTCTCACATTTCATTTGCATTCTTTTCTCGCACATTAACTTATATAGTTTTATCCACGATGTGGGCTATTTGGCACGGTTTGTGTAATACATAATTGCTGAGTGGTTCCTATAGCATAGTAGCCTGACGCAGAGTGGTTGATTCGGTAATGAAGCGGGTGCGGCGCCGGGTTTGAAACAAATTCGAACCCGGTGCTGGAAAAAAACGAAAGGAGAATAGTACTAATTTTAATCTGGATTTATAGGATTCATTTTAATAATGTAAATTGATAAACTTGACATACGACTTCATCGAACGAACCTAAGAATTTCAATTTACGAAACTAAGGGAAGAAGTTCTGATGTTGAGATACTTTGAAATCGACAGGGAAGTAAGGCAATCGACCCTTATCGCCTGGGCGATACTCATACCATCGATTCTGATTATACTTCTATTGTTTGTATTGCTACAGCCGTCAACTCCGGTGGTTGAGATCACAAATTATTATTCACTTGTGGATGGAGCTATTTCTGCCGGTATTCCTGGGAATGGCGGTCCTTCAGGCAGGCCGGTAGTTTCAATTTACGGTAATACAGCAAAACAGGATTACAATTCAGGGTACAGAGGATCAAAGATTAAAATCGTCAGGGAGGGCCCCGCAGTACAAATTAACACCACCACAGATTACAAACCGATAATAACGGATTCAGTAATTATGGAGGCTGATGGAATCGGCTGGGTTAGCGGAACAGGCGTTGACCTTGGATCGGGCTATGGATACGGCTATGGTGAAGGTTTCGGTCTTGAATCAGATTATAAGTTTTTAGAGAATAGAAATATTCAATTTGCTTATAAGATTTCTCCTTCATATCCATTTGTGGCTTCCGAGGCAGGTAAATCAGGTGAAGTTGAAGTTTTGTTATGCGTTGGTGTAGATGGAAGCCTTATAAAATTCGCAAAACGAGACAATGAATATTATTTAAGTTCAAATAATTGTGAAAACAAAATTCTGTTTGAGATTATAGATGAAACCCCCAAAGGGTGGTATTTTGCTGACAACCTGAAGAGGGTAATACCCTTTTGGAAATTTTTACCACATATAGAGGACGGAAAACCCATCCCGGCTTTTCTGAATTTAACCTGGCATTATTGCCTAGATAAGAATTGCGGGGAATATACTTTAACCTCTAAAAATGTGCTTTAGCGCAGGAAAGGAGTTATTATGAAATCACTCTGGGGTCCGCTGTGGTTAATATTCATGACGGGGTATTTCATTTTTAGTGGCGTTATGATTTAACAAGGAGCGGGTTAATTATTATAACCCTTAGATCAGGGCGGCATATGACGCTCCTGATCATAATTAGACAGAGTGATAAAGTAAATCGATAGTATTTAAATTCCTTAATTGATAACATTATATTTTTGATATCGCGAGGATTAGGATCACTAAAACAAACATATTTGAATAAGAAGAATATTCTCATGATACAACACTGCAAGAAAAGTACATAATGTATATCAATAGTGATAATGGAGGGATAATTCTCCCATACATAATATCATTTGTTGACCCCGGTAGTTCCTCTGGATATACATTTGTTACCGATGGTATTTGGAGAAAATATCTAGGAGGTAAAATATTGCCAAATTCGTAGAAAATTCGTAACAATTCGTAGCAATTCGTAATTATACACTTTTTAATAATCTTCAATCAATAAAATAAACCTTCGTACTCAATTCGCATTTCCCTATCACACAGTAACTTATATAGTTTTATCCACGATGCTGATAGTTTGGCACGGTTTATGATATACAACAATATGTATTTTTTGAACGCATTGTTTCCAACCTCCTCGGGAAACAGAAGTTTGTGTTTTGAGTGTTATCATACCGGGTTCGGTTCGGGTGAAAAATAAGGCGGTGACCGTACCCGGTAATGGATAAAATGAGTTAATTGGAATTTTATGTAATATGATGTTTCAATTGGAGGGATGCAATAAAATCAATAATAAATTGTTCTTTGAAAATTGAATAATCAAACCAAACATGAGGAGAATTTTAAGATGAATACATTTACTATTTGTTTGTTGGTTTATTTTTCAGTTGAGCTATTAGCGTGTCTTCCGGTGAAGGCACTAGATGATATTGATTATGATATTGATCTAGGTTCCAAGATAAAACATCAAGAGGTTTTACCGCCGCCGGATTTGCGCAACTGGACACCTCAGGACAAACAGTTTCAACTCTACATCAATTCATACGCCGAGGACCGAGAAAAAACGCCCAAGATAGATATCCTGAACGAAAAAGGTGAATCCTGTCATTTCTGGATGGAAAACCATAACGATACGGTTTATCTTTTCATTATTCAACCGGGATTTGAACTGAAAGAATCAATCAGCGTCCGCAATAGGATCGATAGCTTGGATCAAGAATTTCCACTTGTCGTTTTGGCGGGCACCATGCGAGCCGTCTACTGGTTTTCGTATGACAGCGCTACCGGAGTGGAAATAGAGCCGCTCAAGCCTGCTTCATTCATAGAGACCATACCGCTATTGGAACTGCCGACAAACGTTTTTACTCTCCAGCTGGAGGGGAATAACAATAACGCAAGGATCATGAGACAACTACTCATAGAACTTGGTAACCAAGCAGAACTCATCCAATTGGATAAGGGTTTCTATCGCAATTATCCTTTCATGGTCAAGCAGATCGTCTTACAGAAGTGGAAGACGAATGAAACCAAGACAGGGACATTGCTGGCATTCAAATATGCAGCTGAACTACGGGATGTTGTGGAACAAACTTTGGAAAAGTATAGGAGAACCTATGCACCCAACTGACCTTACAAACCAAGAAAAAAGATTAATCTTGCGAGGACGCAAGCGATGGTATTCTTGACTGCGATTGGGATGGCATGCGTTTTCAGTTTTCCTTGTTATTATAGCTGTTTTTATGCCAGTGATAATTGCTTATCAGGCACATAAAAAGCTGGAATATCAGAATAGCGTTGAGGCTATTCAGGCGGTCGCGAGTAAGGGTAGTCAACCGACGTTCTTCATTTCTGCAAATCAGTATACTCATCGCTTCATCGTCAATTCGACTGAAGAAGCGCGTTTGGTATCTGATTATGTGGAAATCTCTATAAGTAAAGCAGATTCGCTCGGACTCACGGCTGATAAGCGTCTTGGCCTTCAACTGGAGATAAGCGCTGTTCCGTGTGGTCTGTTTGGGAAACGACATGTAGCCGTAAAACTAAAGCTGTATTCATCCTATTGCGGGTGCGATACGGATTCGCTGATTGATGAGACGGTGTTACAAATTAATGAATCGGGTATGGAAGCCACTGTTATATCTTCGAACAAGGTAGCATTGGCAGATATCCAACCCTAACCACAAACCCTAAACCACTACACTTCTAGTATAAGGAGGTGATGAGTAGTGAAGAAAGTAATTATTTCTGGTTTGGCAGTGATACCCGTAGCAGCCAATGCTATATCGGGCTCGTGTGAAGCTCTAGGGAATACTGTGACCGGATCGTTCTCACAGGCCTGGGCCTACGCGCATTGTGTAGGTGATAGTCTCGCCACTGCGTGGGAATTATTTGTACAATTTTTCTAAAATGTTTCTTGAGGCATCACCCTGTCATTTGACGGGGTGATTTAAATTTTAACTTTAGATGTATTCTAAAGGAGGTGATGAATCATGAGAGAAACTACTGAAGTTGAAGAAAAGCTTCGGAATTTATTTCGGCCAATCGGCAACTTTGTTCGATGGATTGTAGAATTGTGGGTATTTTGCAAATTCGGAACACTTCTTACATTTTTTGCTTCGCCCATCTTGCGTGTTTGGAATCGGTATTGGAGTTTTATCCAAGGGGATGATATCCCGATCGAAACTGCGCGAGTACCGGGATTTTTACAGAAAGCAACATATCAGCGGAGCAATGCGTTCGTAGTATGGCCATTGTTGATCGGATGTGTTGCGGTGATAAGTCTTGGAATTCTTTCAGAGGAATCTTCCATGGTAACCATCACCAGCGTTCGCCAGCCGGTTACGATTGCTGATATGTATGTGCCTGAACAGGAGAACGTTTCCGATGCCAGAGACATCCCTGGCGCGCGTACAAATGTACCGAAACGAGTCGGTTTCGGCGATGGATTTCTCGGATTTCGAGATTTGCGTCCGGTTCATACGGACATTCCTGAACCAATAGATGTGGTTCAGTCTGAGATCTACACCATGCTGGATGACCATCCGTTTAATCCGGAAGAGCCCGTGTCGTTTTCACCTGTTGAAGGTGATATGGATACGACAATCATTCCGATTGATGCGGATTACTTGTTTAGCAAATTCGAGGATACGACCTCTAAACCGGATTTGATTACCCGTGGTCCTGCGCTTGTTTTTAGCGTTAAGCCTGATGTGCCATTCAGTGCCGAAAAGGAGGGAATCGAGGGGTATGTTGAAGTACTCGCTCTAATTGGTCCGGATGGCAACTATGCGTATTATACGGCACACGCGGTTGATTCGGTCTCTACCCACCCTGAATGTATTCTTGAAGTAGTATTGAAGGACAACTCGAAGGCCTCGCTCGAGTTCTATATTGACGCTGATTCGTTAAAGAACCAGTTGATGTATGTAAAACTTACCGAGAATCCAGCTAATTTGCAATTCGCTGAGAACCTTTTTAAGGTGCTTCCTGAATGGAGATTTGCACCGCCGTTGTATGAAAGCAAACCGACCTATGCGTTCATTCGCATCGTTTTCAATTTCTGTGCACCTGACGTCGAGGATTGTGTTGAACTTATAATTCTACCGTCATAGACTGTTCTTTCGAATATAATTCGGGAAATGATTTTAATAAACTGATTGAATTAGCGAAAGAACTTTCCCAAAAACCTGATAAAAACGATGTTATGTATATACTTGATATAACCAATTATAATCGCTCCAAAACCGCTGAAATTTTTGGTGTTTGCGAAGGAACGGTCAGATATTGGATACGAAAATACAATATATCTTTCCCTAATTCGTAAAGACTCGTAAATAAATACCCCCAAATTCGTAGAAAATCATATCATATTCGTAGAAAAAACACTCTTTTCGTAGCCATTCGTAATTTTACATTTTTTAATAATCTTCAATCAATAAAATAAACCTTCGTACTCAATTCGCATTGTCTTATAACACAGTAGCTTGTGTTCTTTTGTCCATAATGCGAATTATTTGGCACGGTTTATGTATTACTGTAATATGTATTTTTTGAACATAGTGTTTCCAAAGAAAGTAAAAAAAATGAGATATTTTGAGATTGAGCAGTCAATTCAGCGGTCAACTATTACCGCCTGGATGTATCTATTCAGCTTTTTATTGAT
>JBDRQG010000417.1:0-10957 GCA_043826475.1 bacterium | reverse complement strand
GCTCTCCAGTTAGCCGCTTATCAGACCCAATGGGGTAACTGGCGTGAAATGTTCCGTGAATTAGATCGGATCAACAAAGTCACAGCCGAAGATATTAAGCGTGTTGCCAATGAATATATGACTGATAAAAACCGAAACGTAGCAATGATTGTTACTGAAAAAAACTAATGGGGAGTTTAATACTATGATACGCAAAATTATGTTGATGTTAATAGCGTTGACATTCGTATTCGGCTTAACCGTTAGCAGCGGTTTGGCTCAGGATGTTGATAAATTAAAATACCCGGAACTCAATAAACTTGTAGTTCCGCAGGTAGAAAAAATCACACTGGATAATGGCCTTCGTATTTATTTACTGCCGGATAAAAGCCTTCCTGTTTTTGAGAGTTCAGCTCGCATTAATTGCGGTGGTTATCTTGAACCGCTCGATAAAATCGGTCTGGCTTCAATATGCGGCGCCGTACTCAGAACCGGTGGAACCACAAAATGGACCGGCGATGAAATCGATGAAGCATTGGAAGCCATCGGCGGGTCGGTTGAAACTTTTATCGGCGCCACCTCCGGCGGCGCTAATGTCAATGTCCTCAGCGATTACACCGATCTGGGACTTGAAGTTTTAGCGGAAGTGCTTCGCCGTCCGGTTTTTGATCAGGACAAAATCGACCTGGCTAAAGTTCAGGAAAGATCAGGCATCTCACGTCGAAATGATGATCCGATGCAAATTGCTCTCCGCGAATATCGCAAAGTTATCTACGGTGCAGAATCTCCTTTTGCCCGGTATACCGAATACAAAACAATAAATGCCATCGAACGGCAGGACCTGGTAGTTTTCCACGCCAAATATTTTAAACCTCAAAATGTACAATTGGCTTTCTGGGGTGATTTTGACAGAGATGTTTTGATTGAAAAAGTTAAAAAATATTTCGGCGACTGGGTCAATGATGGTGATCCTGTCCCCCCTCTCCCGCAAGTTGATTATAAATTCAACAATGAAGTTTTTTATATCAATAAACCGGATGTCAACCAGACTAATATTCTTATGGGCCATATCGGCGGATTAACAACTGACCCTGATTACCCTGCCAGAATTGTTATGAATAATATTTTTGGTGGTTCCTTTGGATCAAGAATGTTTAATCAGGTTCGCTCCAAAGAAGGACTTGCATACGCTACTTTTGGTGTTTACACTGCCAACATTTCATATCCGGGTGTATTCTACGCTTATGCTTCGACCAAATCGGAAACAACTGCCAAAGCTATCCGTGAAATCATTAAAGTAATTAAAGATATGCAGACCAACCCGCCTACTGAAGATGAAATGGAAGCAGGTAAGGATGGCTACTTAAACTCATTTGTCTTTAATTTCGATTCCAAGCGTGAAATCGTTAACCGTCTTATGACTTATGATTTCTATGGTTTACCGGAGGATTTCCTTGCTCAGGAAAAGGAAAAAGTCGAAAAAGTAACTCCCGAAGATGTCCTTACGGCAGCCAAGAACAACCTCCGCCCCGATGCTCTTAATATTGTAGTTGTTGGTAAAGGGGAAGATTTTGAAATACCCCTAAATCAGCTCGGTCTGGGGAATGTTACTGATGTAGATATTACCATCCCCACAGGGGAAGAAGAACCAGATTTTGAGATCAATGCTGAAACCATTGCCAAAGGAACTGATGTTCTTAATAAAGCTGTAACGGCAATGGGTGGTGCTGATGCTTTCAACAAAATAAAGACAATATCAAAAAAAACCACTCTTATCCTCTCTATGGGTGGTAGGGAAATGCCCATGCAGCAGGAATCATATGTGGCTTTCCCTGATAAATCAAAATCAGTTGTCAGTATTATGGGCATGACCATGTACTCTATCAGGGATGGTAATACCGGCTGGCAGACAAATATGGCTACTCAGCAGATTGATCCAATGACTGAGGAGCAATTGATGGAGAATGATGAAGATCAGAACAGGAACACGCTTCGATTGTTAATGGCTTCCGATGAACCATATTATAAAGCAGTTTACAATGGAACCGGAACAGTCGGCGGTACTGAAATTGACATTGTTGTCATTCTTGATAAAAACAATGAAAAGATGTGTACCTTAGGCTTTAATAAAACCACAAATATGCTTCACAGCAAATCATACTGGGGTCAAACTCCGAGTGGTGAAGGAACCATTGAGGAGATAATATCTGATTTCCGTGATGTTGATGGTGTTAAAATACCTTTTAGTACAATCAGCTCGATGGATGGCCAAAAAGTATCCGAAGAAAAAATCTCCGAATATTTAATTAATGCTGAACTACCAGCTGACGCTTTCTCCGTTCCCGAAGGATGATTTAGCCGTATAAATAAAGAAGGCTGGCCATTTGGTCAGCCTTTTTTTATAAAAACCAGGAAAAATGATCTAAAAAACAGCTTGAAATCCGGTTGAATTGTGGTTATTTAATATCCTTTGCTAAGGAATCAAAAATATAGGATAAAAATGAAAGTATTAGTTGTCGGATCCGGAGGAAGAGAACATGTTTTAGCCTGGAAATTGAGCAAATCCAGGAAAGTGGATAAAGTTTTTTGCGCTCCGGGCAATGGAGGGATTGACCTTGTTGCAAAATGTGTAAATATCAAAGCTGACAATATCAATGCTCTGGCTGACTTTGCCGTTCGGAATAAAATCGGATTAACTGTAGTAGGTCCTGAAGATCCTCTGACAAAGGGAATAGTTGATGTTTTCCAGAAAAAGCGTTTAAAAATATTCGGCCCTGACATAAAGGCGTCACAACTTGAAGGGAGCAAAGTATTTACCAAAGAATTCATGCGTAAATACCATATTCCTACCGCCGCCTTTAAAATCTTTTCTACTTCAGCAGAGGCGATAGGATTTTGTAAATCGGTTGAATACCCGGTAGTTATCAAAGCAGATGGACTGGCGGCTGGCAAAGGGGTCTTCCTTGTTCATGATTTAAAAGAGGCTGTTTCCACAATTGAAAATATAATGATCAGGAAAATATTCGGTGACTCAGGAAACCGGATCGTAATCGAATCTTTCCTTAAAGGATCAGAAGTTTCGGTGATGACATTTACTGATGGCAAAACCATAGTCCCTTTACTATCCAGTCAGGACCATAAGCAAGCTTTCGATGGCGATCGTGGTCCAAATACAGGAGGAATGGGGGCATATTGTCCCACGACTATTATTGATAGCGCCATGAATGAGCATATAATGGACTATATCCTTAAACCTACCATCAATGGACTACTTCAGGAGGGTATTACTTATAAAGGCATTTTATATGCAGGATTGATGATTACGGAGAGTGGGCCAAAAGTCCTGGAGTACAATTGTCGGTTTGGCGACCCGGAAACACAAGTAGTATTACCTTTGCTTAAAACTGATCTGCTGGAATTAATGTTAGCTGTGGTTAATCAAAAACTAGCCGGGTATCAGAAATTGGACTGGAAAAATGAATCCGCAGCCTGCGTTGTTATGGCCTCCAAAGGCTACCCAGGTAAATATCAAACCGGTCTGAAAATAGCCGGGCTTCAAAATGTAAATAGTAATTCATTACAGGTGTTTCATGCCGGTACTGAGTTAAAGGGGAATCAGATAGTAACCAGTGGTGGACGAGTATTGGGTGTGGTGGGAATGGATAAAACTCTCCAACTGGCTCTAAATAAGGCTTATCAGGCTGTAAATAAAATAAAATTTGAAGGGGCTATGTATCGTCGCGATATTGGTTTCAGAGCCCTAAAACCAAAAACAGTGGTCAGGTGACAATATGCCAAAAGTATTGATAATAATAGGTTCTAAATCTGATGCAGAATATGCGGAAAAATGCGAAAAACAGCTGCAAAAATTAGGTATAGAGTCACATTTGGAAATATCTTCAGCCCATAGACACCCCGCAAGAACTGGTGGGCTGGCTTCAAATGCAGAATCTGAAGGTTATGAGGTTATTATCGCGATGGCTGGATTAGCAGCCGCTTTACCCGGAGTGACTGCTGCTTATTCAAATTTGCCAGTAATTGGAGTTCCCCTTCCGGCTGCCTTAGGAGGTATGGATTCTCTTCTATCTATTGTACAAATGCCGCCCGGTATACCCGTTGCAACAGTTGCAGTTGGGAGCCCAGGGGCGAAAAATGCCGCTGTTCTTGCGGCAAGAATTTTGGCTTTGAAATACCCCGAAATAAAGGCAATTCTTGAGGAATTCCGTAAAAACTTATAAACATTTGAACCCGAATAAGAGTTATTTTGTAGAATATCTAAATACTGAAGGGAGACCCTATGATTAAAGTGTACCAAATTAAGACATTTTCATTTTCAATCCTGGCTTTGTTATTCTTACTGGCCGGTAGCGTTTTTGCTGATCCCGAACTTGCAAAAGAACATTATAATAATGCTATCAAGGCTAAACAGGCAGGTAATATTGACGAAGCAATTGTTTATTATAACGCTGCAATAACAGAAGATAAAAATTATGCTGACCCCTGTATTAATCTTGGCGCAATCTATTTTGAAAAAGAAGATTATAATAACGCTCTTGATATGTTCAAGAAAGCGACCGAAAGAGATGCGACCAGGGCCGATGCTTTTGCTAATCTCGGAAGGGTGGAATATGCTTTAAAACATTACACCGAATCCGAAGCTGCTCTTAAAAAAGCATTTGAAATGGATAAGAGCGACAAGGAATTATACAAAGATCTTGCTAAAGTTTATTCTCGTCAAAGAAAATATGCTGAGACCATTAATCTTTTAGAGGATTACCACAAACAGGGTGGTGGGGACAATTATTCATTTTACTTCCTTGGCACCGCATATGATAAAACAGGCAAGAAAAACGAAGCCATAGCAGCTCTTCAGAAGTCAATTGAAATGCAATCCGATTACTATCAAGCTCATTCGACTCTTGGAAGCATATATTTGAGTCAGGAAAAATTCGCCAATGCGGCTGGTTCCTTTAAAAAAGTTCTGGATCTAAGTCCAAAAAATTACAATGCCGCTTATAATTACGCCATAGCAGTCCAGTCAAAGGATCCTGAATCATTTGATTCCAACATTGCTGCCTGGAATAATTTTATTAAGATTGCTAAAAATAACGCCAGAGTTCCGAAGCAAATGATGGCTACTGCTGAAGAAACAGTTAAAGCTTTAAAAGAAGCTAAAGAAACTTCCGGTATGCAATAGCAGAAAATAATAATTTATTATTAGAAAATCCCGGTGTTAAAAATAACACCGGGATTTTTTTTGGTAGAATGAGGAGGAGAAATTTTTTATTTTTTGAATTCAACATAGCTGAATTCATCCCAATCCAATTCAACTTCATCATTAGAAGATGTCTCAATAAAGATTCCCTTATTGTCGCTGTCTACGTCATTGGATCCTCTTAGCCTGAAAGTTCTTCCATCCATAGTTGTTATAATAGAAGTGCGCTGGGATTTCTTTTCTATCTTTTTAATCAATCCAAATTCAACATCAAAATCAATATCATGATAATCACCATCAAGAATTTCCCAGGAATATTCTTCATCATCATCCCATCGGATTCGTCCTGTATAACTCTCGCCATCTTCGGAATAAACCGTCCCCATAAGCGGATGCCCGCCGTCAAAATCACTATATTTTACCTGGCGTGGAGCTTCGGAAAATACAAGTTTGTCAAAATCATCCCACATAACAACTATCTGCCCAAAACCCGGATCAGAAATAATAATCCCGCGGTTACCATCATCAATATCATTTGAATTTTTTAAAAGCAATTCATCTCCGCTGGTCAGAACAATGGTGGCGCCGTTTGAAGAATAGCGCTCAATAGATTTTATTTTACCGAATTTTATTTTCCGGCTTCTCCCATCTTCATCGCCGTCTAATATATCAGCACCAAAGAGTTCATCGACATCCCAGCAGACAAAACCGGTGAATTCATCGCCACGGCGGGTCGTCAGAGTTCCATACAACCTCTCGCCGAACATTGATTCATGATTATTATGAGCCGGCATAAATTCAATTAATTCAATGTCATCCCATAACAACTCAACTTCTCCCTCTCCTTCATCTTCAATGATAATTTCCCTGATACCGTTGCCTATATCAGTTGAGCCGCCATAAAGCTCAACTTCTTCTCCGGATTTTAAAACCAGTAAAGCATGGTCATCGCCAATTGGCTCTAATGATTTTAAATGCCCGAACCTGATCCCTGACTGAGCAGAATTAAACATAGTCCAACTTGATGAGGAAGTTTTACCTAAAGAGATGCCAAAGATTTCAATCGAAGTCTCTTTGTTCCTATTCCGGTTCTTACTGTCTATTTTGGAATATTTTTTAGATTTCTTGTCCGATAGGTCCTTGGTTCCATTGAGAATATCAACCCAGCTTCCCTCGTTTTTATCCCAGCGGATTAATCCCTCCAGGACATCTCCATCGGTAGTAGTAATTTTACCATAAATTCGGCCGTCATTTTCGGCTAATATTGACCCTGCCACAAAAATCATTATTAAGCTGAAAAACCCTAATAGCTTTATCATCTGCATTAACCTCCGGTGTTTATTGTATTTTCACTATAGAAATGTACGAGAAGAGAACCAAAATGTTCGTTTTAAGATTGATTATTTTTGGTAAAAGGGCAGATTTTTACTGTAATAGTATCATTTTTTTCACTATGGAGAAATCTTCCCCTGACAGGCGATAAAAATAAATCCCTGATGGGGCTGACCAGTTATTTTCGTTTGTCCCATCCCAGGAAACAATATGCAGTCCGGCTGGAAATTGTTTATTAATAAGGGTTTTTATCCTTTGTCCGAGAATATTGTAAATGTCCAACCTGATATTTGCCCTCCGGGGCAGCTCAAATTGGATATTAGTGCCGGAATTAAAGGGATTTGGGTAATTATTATGCAACTCCACTTTTTCCGGTAATATACCGGGGGTATAATCTTCCACCGGGGTAGGCTCACCTATTATGATTTGTCCTGAGATAGTCACTGGTGTTCTTGTACTGCCAGAAAATGTTTTGATAAATGGATACAGACTGTCATTACACAATGTATCAAAAGTAGTTGTTATATTAGTATTCCGTGATGTAAAAAATATTTCAGCTAATAAATAATCTCCCCCAGCCATATACATTCCGGGGGCAATTGATGATAGTTCAAGGGTGAACTGAGCCTTGGAATTATTAATCTGAGTATGTTTTTCCATATATAGCGGGAGTCCTGCCCCGAAAATCAAAGAGTCAACAATTATAGCAGAAGTATCAAATCGAATAGGAAGGAAAATACTTTCAATTGTTGATGTCAGATTGAGACTTATAGCTGTGACTCCCTCCTCTTCAGGGAAAACATTAGCCGGTTCAATTCTTACCGTATCCACAAAATCTTCGATATATTCCAGTTGGAAATAACAACGGCTATTTATATTAACCGCATTGGAGTCAGTGATATCAATATAGCTGTTCCATAGACCGGGAGTTAATTGTGAATTGTCGATTGATAATCTGATTGTGTCATTATCGGTACCTGTCATGCGATCAATCAACAACCACGAGGCAGCCGATACTGCTGTCCAATTAGTAACACCACCACCTATATTTTGAATTGTTATAAAGGTGTCAATTTCGGCAGGTAAATTAGATGCTGCAAAAATACTGTCGGGGTCTACTGTAATGAATGGAATGTCATCCCTGACCATCAGCATGACGACAACTGTATCAGGAGAGTTCAGTGCATTGGCTGCTTCAACTATTATCCGGGCGTTATAATTGCCAGCCGATAATGAAATCGGATTTATTTCAATTATAAAATCTGCCGGTGTTGTCAACGGACTATTTGGAATATTAATCCAGGCTGCATCGGAATAGGCCGTACAACTTAATTCACCGGCATTGGTATTAACCGCATGAATTGTCCAATATATAGTTGTATCCATTCCAAACATAGCAACGACTTCGACAGTATCCGGCGTAACACTAAGAATCGCTGATTTAACATCAAGCCGCACCGCAATAATATTAGTCGAGTCATGGTTGATGGTATCAATAACCATAATGGCTCCGGTGTAAGTGCCATAAGGGAGGGTATCCGAGGTAATAGTAACCGCAAATGAATCCGGGGTTTCCCCGGCAGATGGACTACAACTGATCCAGTTATTATATGAAAAGACTTTATAACCAAGTCTGTTATATCCAACATCTTCAACAGAAATATATTGTGCCGGTGGCACCCCTCCCCCCTGCTGCATTTCAAAGGTCAATGACTGAGGTGAGATTAGCAGTTTGGGATCATTGTATTTTGTAATGGAGGCATAGATATCATAATTGCCGCTTCTTCGATCAACCCAGGTGACATAACGGTGGGTTCCGGAAAGAGCAATTTGCGGCTTTATCTTGGTGCTGTCACCTGAGGAATTAGCGGTGAAATCAACTTCTCTTACCACCCCGTCAACATCAATCATCTGGCCTACAATTTCCCATGATAACGAAGTTGAGTCGGCCCAGACAAGACCAACATTTCCCATTCTGTCAGCCGAGATAGCTGGATATTTTTGGGCACGTTCAGTGCCGTCAGTGTTTAATTTTAGATTACCAGTAATTTGTGTTAAATCTTTGGAATACTTGGCAGCATATATATCCGGATTATCCGGGTAACTTCCGTTGCGGTAATCTACCCAAACAACGGTAAAATTACCGGCTCCATCGGTTGTGATATCAGGTAAGGTTTGACGCTTGGTTGTACCATCAGTATTTATTTTCACGTTAACGCCAATAGGCGCTCCATCGTCTTCATAGCGTTGGACAAAAATATCATCATTACCGGAGCGATTGTCATACCAGGTCACTACAAACCATCCCTCAGCCGATGTGGCTACTTTGGGGGAATGCTGCTGGCTTGAACCGGCATCATCGTTTACTTTAAAACTACTTCCTATAAGAGAACCATCAGGGCCAATCAACTGTCCATAAATATCCCAATTACCGTTTAAATAATCAGCCCAGACAACCACCCCCGCTCCCCAGGCAGAGAGTGAAATATCTGGATTTTCCCGCATCCAGTTCTGGTAGCCGGGCGTTAAATTTCTATTGGTATCGATTGGAATTGAAAGGCTGTCTAAAGGCTGAAAATATATATCCGGATTGGAGGGGTAACCATCGGTGCGGAAATCCTGCCAAACTACTCCATACTGACCCGATATACCGACCTCAAGAGCTGGTTGAGCCTGCCACGAAGTCGTTACATCATCGTTTATCTTAATGTTCCCGCCATCTTCGTAACCATCAGCGTTGTATCTTTGAAGATAAACATTATTCTCCCCTTCGCGCTTATCTATCCAGACGATAACAAAACTGCCATCGGGGGCGACGGCAATGCGGGGGTCGGTCTGTTCGTAGTTGCCATTGTCGGAATTGACTTTGAAATCCTCCCGCTCAGCAGGTACGGACAAGACATAAACGGGAATTAGAAAGAGAATTGATATAGGGAATAATAAATATTTAACAAGTTTCATAAAAGTGCTCAATCCTATAAGCGTTTAAAGATCCAGTTTCACATTCTATTTATCGGAATAATTGTGCAAAACTTGAGCACTATGCAGAGCCAGTTATCGAATATTTTTTAGGCTTTTTTTATATTCAAAAGTATGATATTATAGACGCTAAATATTGAATCAAAATTCTCAGGGGAGAGTTGATGAAAGAATTTCTGCAAAAGCGCTGGGTTCGGGTTGCCGGGATATTTCCAATGGCATTCTATTCATATCTCGCGATCATGTCGGTTTATATCGTCGTAAGCGAAACTTTTTTCAGACCGGTTCATAAGATTTTTCCTATGACCGATGGTATTGGTTGGCTGGGGTATTTATTCTTTCTGAGCATTGTTGGTTGTTCCGGAATTCTTGCAATAATAACGGCATATTATATGAAGGGCATATTCAAAGTACTTTATATTGCCGGTGCCATGGCAATCATCTCATCAGCTGCATATCTCCCCCTGTCTTTTATATTCTGCGGAGAACATGATTTATATCCCGAATTTTCAGGTGAGGAATTTCTATGCGGTAAATGGATAAATGATAGCTTTGCTCTCGATCTGAAAGAGGACAATACATATTCAATAACTTTTTATGACAGTAATCCATCCGGTAAAGATAAACTAAAATATGAAGGAACCTGGAAACTCAAGCACCACGAAATATTTTTGGACGGGCTGGAGCCAAATTGGAATCAATCTTGGGATCTTACCTGGGGAAACGGATATTACTTTATAACATATAGCATTTCTGATAATCTTGATGCCTGGGATGGTAATCTTGGATTAATGAGAGAACAAGATTGGCTGGAGACTCATTGAATTATCACGAGTTTCCCTACCTGCGTTTCTCCGCCTGGTATTTCTACGCTCCAGTAATACAACCCCGAGACGATCCGCTGGTAGTTGCGGCTGACCATATTCCACCTATGGTGAGTATGCATTGGATCATCTGGCTCCATATCATGTTCCAATGTCCGTACTCGATCACCATCAAGAGTAAATATATTTATCGTACATTTAGGAGGAAGGTTGGCAAACCAGATGGCCCGCACCTTATCATTGGGTAGATCATCCTGTTCACGACCCTCATATCCTGACGATCTATATCCGGCATTCATCAGATATGGATTCGGATATACATACACCTTGCCGCTTCCTGATAGGGGCACGTCAAGTTCGTGCATCGGAAAGGCTGGCTCGGCGTTGAGGGTGACCGATGATTCCAGCGGCTGCAATCCGGACTCCGGCGAACCAAAATCAAAGGCTGTTACATTAACCCAATATGATACGGTCGGCAATAAATCCGTGATCTCAAACTCATACTCAAAATACTTAAAATAACCATCTTCAGTATACATATCATCCGTTAAAGAATCAGCCGGAAGATTGATTGGATCTATGGCATCAGGGTAGAGCTTTCGGATCGGGGTCGTAACGCCTAACTCAG
>JBDRQG010000416.1:0-11140 GCA_043826475.1 bacterium | reverse complement strand
TTGCTGTCCTCCCCCTTGAACAAGACGAAAATGAGTTCTCCTTTATGTACTGGCGTTATGGCCAGCGGATAATGGCAGCAGCTGATTTTATCAGAAATCATAAAAATTTATATGCTGTTTTTATCACATCGTTTGGATGCGGTCCTGATTCGTTTATAAATCATTTCTTTCGTAAACAGATGTCGGGCAAACCGTACCTGCAGCTTGAGTTGGATGAACACTCAGCCGATGCCGGCATGATTACCCGCTGCGAAGCTTTTATTGATTCACTCCGATTCCACAAGTTTACCCTGCCGGTTTCAAAATTCAGCATCCATCATGATGATTTCAAACCATTCGAGAAAACGATATTTATTCCCAATATGTGCGATCATGCCTATGTCCTCGCGGCAGGATTAAAACGCTATGGACTGAAAGCTGAAGTTCTGGACGAACCTGATGATTTGACTCTCGAATACGGCAAAAAATATACTTCCGGCAAGGAGTGCTTCCCCTGTGTTATTACCACCGGGGATATGATTAAAAAGATCAGGTCAGAAGGGTTTAAAAACGATAAATCGGTTTTCTTTATGCCGGGGGCTGATGGCCCCTGTCGGTTCGGATTATATCGCCAATTCCACCGCATAATTCTTGATGATCTGGGTTATAATGATATTCCAATTTTCTCTCCCAATTCCAATGATGGCTACACAAAGTTTGGACTTGAAGGTACGGAATTCAGGAAAATAGTCTGGAAAGGATTTGTCTTCCTTGATTGTCTGGTAAAGCTCCTTCACAAAACCAGACCGTACGAAAAAAAGTCTGGTGAAGCGGAAAAATTATATTTCCATTATATAAATAAGCTGGGATACTCAATTGAGCATAAAGAGTCGTTATCAGATTTAGCCTGTGAAGCGGCTCTGGCATTTAATAAATTGGAAATTGATAAGAAAGATATTCCTCAAGTTGGGGTTGTCGGAGAAATCTATCTTCGCAACAACAGGTTTTCCAATAATCATCTTATTACTAAACTGGAACGACTCGGAATGGAAGTTCGTTTGGCTACATTTTCCGAATGGCCGGTTTATACTTCCTATACTTTTCGCCGCGATTCTTTTCTTAAAAAAGATTTAAAGGGACTGGTTAAGAGCAATCTTCAGATATTTACCCAGGAGCATATGGAGCATAATATTGTTAAAGCATTCTCGGAGAATTTCCCGGTCGAAGGAGATAAAACAGTTTATCATGTTCTGGGTCTGGCCTCAAAATATCTTCCTCTTGATGTTAAAGGGGAGGCGATCTTATCGATTGGAAAAGCGATGGAAATGGCCGAGGCCGGAGCAGCGGGGATTGTCAACGCCATGCCATTTAACTGTATGCCTGGGACGATTGTCTCATCCTTCTCCAGAAAGGTTTCCGATGATCTGGGGAGAATACCCTGGCTAAATATCAGCTACGAAGGGCTCAGGGATTCGGGTGAGGATACCCGGCTGGAAGCGTTTGCGGAGCAGGTTCAGGCTTTTTCCGGCAGCCTAAAATCTTCACATCAAAATACTTAACATATATCTGACTTTGTTTATGATTTCTTTTATTTTAAAATATTTTTTATATTTGAAACTTTCAATATCGGTTAGAGTTGTGTATAATTGAAAGTTGATGAAGTTTCAGTTGGAAGATGATAAATTCTATCAGAATTATATAACTGGAACATGCCGTTGTTATTATTGTTAAAAAAGGAAAATAATAATTTGTCTGGAGGATTTTTATAATGGGTACAACATTAGCAGTCACTGACGCTACATTTGAAGATGAAGTTCTCAAAGCTGATAAACTGGTTATAGTCGATTTTTGGGCAACCTGGTGCGGGCCATGTAAAATGATCGCTCCAATTTTGGAGGATATCGCCGGTGAGTTTAGTGATTCCTTGAAAGTAACCAAAGTTGATGTAGATTCCAATAATGCCGTAGCAGCTAAGTTTGGTATAATGTCTATTCCATCGCTGGTATTTTTTAAAAACGGCGAAGAGATTGATCGTGTTATCGGCGCTATTCCTAAATCTCAATTACAGGCCAGGGTCAACAAAGCCCTCGGGAATTAATAACATTGAACTATTATGAAATTATTTTTACTGTCCTGATTGTGGTAGTATTTTTTATTCTGATTACAAAAGTACTGCCAAAGGGAGGGGGAGGTTGAGGACCATCACATTTTCCTTCGGAGAAGGATAAAGAAAAGAAATAACAAATAACCTTTATTTTTATATATAAAATTGATACAAGGTCTGAAGCTGTTGCCAAATTTAGTGTTAATCGTTTTTTAACAACTGACGATAATAGAAAAGATGAGGAATTTTAATCAAAATCAGCGTTCTGCGGGCGGATTTAGTTTCGGCCCGGGAATGATATCACCTTTTATAAAGGTGATGTTGATTGCCAATACCGCCCTCTTTATCTTACAAAATATAGTTCCGGAGCTGACTGTCCAATTGGGGTTAGTTCCGGCTATTTTCTTTAGTGATTTTCCCAATAAACTTTACCAACCATTCACATATATGTTTCTACACGGAGGCTTTCTCCACCTCCTGTTTAACATGTTTATATTATGGATGTTTGGTACCGAAATCGAACTGACCTGGGGGAGTAAAAAATTCGGTCGATTCTATATCTTATCAGGCTTATTTGGAGCCCTGTTAACACTTATAGTTCAATCTGACCAGATGGTCACCACGGTAGGCGCATCTGCAGCGATTTATGGTGTTTTAATAGCCTATTGGTTTATGTTTCCAAACCGCATGCTGTACATTTATTTCCTGGTCCCGGTTAAAGTAAAATGGGCCATTCCCGGGCTTATGCTTTTAGGTTTTATTGCTGGCGGGGCAAATATAGCCCATATTGCCCATATAGGCGGGGCTTTGTTTGCATTTGTTTATATGAAAGCTAGCTGGCGATGGTTGCATTTTGGCAATTTTTTCCGTAACCTTCGTTATCGCCGAAAAGAGGCGAAGCTAAACAAAAACCGCCAAAAAGCCGAAAATATAATGAAGCGGGTAGATGAAATTTTGGACAGAATTAATGATGTCGGCATTGATAATATCACTCCGGAGGAAAGACGCTTTCTGGAAGATGCTTCTTTGAAATTATCTGAAAAAGAATCCTCCGAGGAAAGATAGAATTTATGAGAAAAAAAATACTATTAGCAGAGCAGTCAGACTCTACCCGGAGTATTATTGAGACGATTTTACGCCAGAATGGATTTGAAGTTGTTTCTATTCCAGATTATGACCGGGCAGTTGATGTCCTTGGTTTAAGCAAACCTGACATATTAATTATTGGTAGTGATCTGATTGGAGCAGGAGATAATCCTCTTTATTCATATATACTGGACAACGAGATTTACAGCTCTATCCCAATTATACTGTTAGCCCCTGATGATGATAATAATATCCTCCCTTATCCGGAAGAAGTGATTGTTCGAAGACCATTTGATACTAATGAATTACTTGAAAAAGTTAAAATCTTCGTCGGGCAGGGTACACCGGAACCAGAATCAGTAAATATTCCCACAGATCTTTTGGGAACCATGAATCTTGATGATGAATTTCTCGATGCTGCTCTGGGATTGGACCATATCAGTGTGACTGATTCTGAAGAAATGAATAAAACCAGTACTCTGCAAAAAAATAAAATTGGGAATGAAAAGGTGTCCAACATAGGGGATTTTGACGAATTAAACGAAACTAACAAAGTAGAATCTATAATGATCCAGGAAGATCAAACAGATATCAGGAGACCCGCCACCCAAAAAACTATAATCCAACCCAATGCCTCTGGAAAGCTGGATATTCTTCAGGATCAATATGGAATGTCTGAACAAACCCAAAAAGCTCTCGAACCGGAAGACAGTGCTCATGATTACCACTGGTTTGTCAACGAAATGCAAAATGACTCAAAACAAAAATCAGCGGCTGCTCCAATCTCTAAAAATGATGATCATCAGTTGGGTTCGATAAAAATAGAAGAGACTGTTCAACCCCTGACTTCCAGCCATATTAGCGGATCTGGAAGTGTAAAATCAAAGTCTAAAGAAGAAGGGGTTGAAAAGTTTATCGATGAATTCAAAAGAGAAATGGAAAAAATTCATTCTGATAAAAAAACGGCAACAGTAACAATCCGTGATGAAAAGCCTCAAATTTCAAAATCTGCCAAATCTGCATTACCACAAGCAAATGAACAAATATTATCAGAAGCAGTGAGATTATTTACAAAACAATTTACCGTTGAGTTGGCTGGAAAACTGGCTAAAGAAATTGCTGTGAAGATTGACAGTGAAAAACTGCTGGTTTTAATAAAAAAAGAAATACTTGCAGAATTAAAGAAAAAATAATCTAATGGTAATAATAAATAGGCTCTTCATATTTTTCATTTTATATTAATATACTTTTTGCTTGCCCCCCTTTTTATGATTAAGTTCATTTCTACGACCAAATGTTTGTATAAACAATAAATGGAAACCGATAAACGGAATAAATTATGAAATTCAGAGAATTATCGTTCAGGAAAATGACTATATTATTTTTATTGTCATTTATCTTTCTTCTCATTTTACCATTACAACCGATAGCTCAGATTGATTTTGGCAGTTCCGAATCCTTTAATGAAGAACTTCCTATTGATATATCTTTGTATTCTTCAAAATCTTCATTTAAGGCTGGGAATGAATATGATTTTGCTGTTGTTACTGAAATTAGTAAGCCCTGGCATATAAATTCGGCCAATCCGCATGAAGATTGGTTAATTGCTACTGAACTGAAAATTGATTCTATCGCTGGATTCAGCCTTAAGAGTGTAGACTATCCTTCGGGATATGACATAGATTTTTCAGGAACAGCAATGTCTGTCTATGGCGATAGTACAGTAATAACTTTCAAGATAGCCATTGATGAAAATATATCTGACGGCAGCTATTCTATCCCTATCCATTTTGCATATCAACCTTGTAATGATAAAGAATGTCGCTCCCCTCAATCAATCGATAAAATGCTGAAGATCAAAGTCGGCGAAGAGGGTGAGGATATCAATAGCGGTATATTTGCAGTCAACGGTAATCCTGAAGCATCAGAAAAACAAAACACCGATTCATTGCAGGAGAATGAAATTCAGCGTCTGATTGATGAGCATGGTTTCTGGGGATATATTATTGCCCTGGGATTGGCTTTTATAACCGGCCTGCTGTTATCATTTTCACCCTGTACATATCCAATGATTCCCATTACAGTCAGTATCTTTGCTGGCCAGAATAGAAGTGTTGGCCGCGGGTTTATTATGTCCCTTTTCTATGTTGGTTCAATGGCCTTTGTTTATGGCATAATGGGCTTGATTGTAGCTATGGTTGGTGGTGTTTTTGGAGCCTGGTTGGCAAGTCCGTCTGTAGTGATTGGTATTGCAATTGTATTTGTAATTTTTGCTCTTTCGATGTTTGGCCTTTATGAACTTCAGGTGCCAAGTTCCCTTCGTCAAAAACTCGGATCATCCGCTCGGGGTAAGGGTGGCATTCTGGGAGTTATAATTCTGGGTGTTGTCGCCGCTCTGGTTGTCTCTCCATGTGTAGGTCCCTTTGTGGCTGGAATTCTTCTATATATTGCCACCAGTGGTTCTCCGGCAATCGGCTTTTTAGTCTTATTTGTTTTTGCTCTGGGATTGGGAACGCTCTATGTGATACTTGGTACTTTTTCTTCCTCGATAAACGCTCTTCCGGGTGCGGGGGAGTGGATGGAAACAATCAAAAAATTCTTCGGTTTTGTTTTACTCCTGATGGCTTTGTATTTTGTCAGAACAATAATATCTCAGGAGCTTCTGGCAATTCTGACAAGCCTGCTTTTATTGTCATTCGGTGTATTCGGTGGAGGCATGGACAGGTTATTACCTGAGTCAGGCTTCTTCCCAAGATTAAAAAAGTTTTTAGGCCTAATAGCCTTTGCAATAGGAATTTATCTGTTGTTAGGGAGCCTTATCACACAGGGATTGATTTTGCCACCCATTTCCGAGCTTATCTCATTTCAGAGCACAGGTATGGTAAAACACCAGGAAAATGAAATCGAATGGATTAAAGACCTGGAAAACGGATTGAAGAGAGCTAAAGCTGATAACAAACCTATAGTAATTGATACCTGGGCGACTTGGTGCGCCAATTGTAAGGTGTTGGAGAAGAAAACCTTCGGCGATCCTGATTTTATCAGTTACGCCAAGTCATGGACACCTGTGAAGGTACAGCTTGAACAAGCTAACTCTCAAATCACTAAAGATTTTATGGCTCGTTTTGGTTTGAAACAATTTTCATTGCCAACGACACTTTTGTTGGATGCAGATGGAAATGTTAAAAAAGTAATTCAGGGGGTAATCGAACCAGGTGACCTTATTGCAGAGATGAAAAAAGTTAAATAACCTTTTCAGTCACTAACCGCTGTCAATCTTTTTTTTATTGAAATCAAATAAAATATATTTTTAATAATTTATTATTTATTTCCGAGGTGCTTGACTCTGAATAAGCGCCTTGGTATATTTGGCAAAGTTAGAATCTAAATAGGATAAGAAAGTACAATGTTGCCTGCCAAAAAAAATGATTCAGTAATTGCAATATGCATTCAGGAACCTTCTGAAGATGGTTCCACTATGGAATTCGGAGCTATTAAAGGAGATGAGCTTCGGTTCTTACATCAGGCTTTTATAACTGATACGATAACCCAGGCTCTGGAAGTTCCATCTACTGATGTGTGTCTGTATTACATAGACAACGATGAAAGAAAACGCCTGGTTACAATTATCACCAATTACCTGAAAAAGAAATTAACCGGGCCAAAAGCAGCGGCTTTTAAAAGCAATTTCAAATCTCATAAGCTTCCCAAAAAACGCTGGGGTGTCAGAGTTGAGCAGGTTTTTAAGGAATGTTTCGATAGCGGGTATAAGCACGTCCTTGTAGTTGGCAGCCGTACCCCTACCGTGTTATCATCAAAAATGAAAACCGCTATTAATATGCTAAAGAAGGGTGATGCTGTGTTTGGTCCTACTCCCGAAGGGCGTTATTATGTTATCGGGATGTCAAAAAAATACAGTGTCAATCTCTCAGAATACGATTGGAAATCCCCTACAATATATTCCGAAGTATCCGACGCCTTTACCAAAGAGGGCTTAGCCTGGTCTGAAATGGAAATATGGTACTGTGTCGAAGGATCGGAAGAGTTGGAACTGATGATTCGCGATATCAATCAGTGGCGTTTTGAAGGGGACGATGAAATTGCACGGGAAACAGAACTGGTTCTGGAACGAATTTTTACCAAGCTTGGAGATTGATCACATATGGAGCGTGAACTGCAGCGTCTTAACTGGCTTGAACTAAAAGCGCAGGTACCATCAAAGATTGATACTGTAATTCTACCGATAGGGACAGTTGAAGCCCATGGGACATCCTGCACCGGTACTGATAATTTTATTCCCGATTCAATTGCTTATGGAATTGCTGACAGGATCAATGCTCTGGTTGCTCCGGTCTTAGGATATGGCGTTACCAAATCCTTACGAAGATATAGTGGAGCTCTCACAATTAGTCCGGATACGTTTGGAAGCTTTGTCAGGGATATCCTTGATTCGCTTTTTGCTATGGGTTTCAGGAATATTATTATCATGAACGGACATGGGGGAAACAATTCATCATTAAAAGACGTTGCCTATCAATTCCATGCCGATGTTAAAGCAAATGTTGCTGTCATACATTGGTGGGAATTATGCGGCCAAATGACGGATGAGTTTTTTGGCCATGTTGGCGGACATGCTGGAACCGACGAGACAGCTCTGATTATGTCAATTGATCCTAAGCTGGTAGATGAAAAAGCCTACGACCCCGATATTGCATATACGTTTGTTACTGGGGCTGATGTTTATCCGGTTCCGGGGACGATATTGCTGTATAAAGAGGGGGAAGGATACCCCGAATTTGATTTGGATAAAGCCAAAGAATTTCAGAAGAAAGTCTTTGAAAAAGTCGGTGACTTTGTCGAAATGGTTTTGGGTCGCTGGCGCAAGTATAGCAGGTAGATCCGCTATAACCCTTAATCAAAAATTATCTATATAAGTAATTCTTAATTCTCTGGTAAAGGTGTCTGATTCCCGCCTGTTTATCAGGAGATCCTTTAAAATAACTTCCAATTCCAGATTCTCCGCAAACAGCCACTTGATGGACATATTTAAATATCCGCGTCCTCTGCCGGCGAAGGGGTATGATGTTTTTGCCGAATCAGGCAAAGTAGAACGATCATCATTCAAAGCGGCATCATATTCCATAGCCAGGGCAAGGTTGTATTTGAAGGTTGCATCAAAACCGCCAAATACGTTTATATCTTTGTCGTCATCGATTTTATTTTCTCTGGAATAATTCACACCAAAATGCCACCCGGCTGTCCATTGATAAAAATAGAAACTCCTGCTGGCGACACCGTAAAAACCGCGGGATTTGAAGGCATATCTTTCCAAACTGCTGTTGTATTCGCCGCTTCCCTGGGATGAAAACCCAACCGATACGGCAGGGAAATATTCCAGTTCATCAATTAGACGGAATTTAAGTCCGAATTCAATTGAGGGATTCCAGTCCGGGTCGGTGCTGGAAATTACTCCTTCCCCTCCAAAAGAGATACCCATCATAAACCGGCTGGAAAGCCCAATATCAGCATATCCCAAGGCTCCTCCATGAGGATAAAATCTGAAGCTGATATTGTAAGATCCTCGGTGCAGGGTTCCGGCGGTCGGCATATCAACCAGCCAGCGAGGGGGGGTGTCATAGAGACTCGACTGAGCCACTTCGAATTCATCCTGAGCTAAGATCTCATTACTGATGAATAACATCATCCCACAAAATATTGTTAAGATTAATATATATTTCTTCAACATAAACATAATTCTCCTTATTTATGACCATAGCAAAGAGAAAAAACAACTCCATCAAGTCAACAAAAAGGTCGCAAGCGACATTTTGTTAAATTGTGGTCTCATTTCTGGTAACAACGATCAAAAATATTTGTATGTTAAATGATTATGAAGATAAAAATTTTCTAAAATGATTAGATAAGTGTAAAGTGATCGGACCGGTAGGGAAACTATGAATCTGTCGCCCCTCTATTATCTTACCAACACCGATGACCAGCTTTAACGAACTAGAAATGAATATCTCATCCGCTTTGAGTATTTTAGCAAGAGTAACATCTCTCTCTGAGATTTTGAATCCCAGTTTTTTTGACTCTGTCAAAACTGCTTTTCTCGTTACCCCTTCAAGACAGCCAGCCATTAATGGGGGAGTAAAGATTTGACCCTTATTGACCCAGAAGATATTGGCTGAGGTTACTTCAGCTACATTCCCTTTTTCGTTTAACATCAAGGCATCATCATATTTTTTTCCATGAGCCTGTTTTAATGCTGCAGCATGAATGGCGTAGGATATGGTTTTTATTCTTCGGAAAATTGAATCCTGATCTACCCGGTATTGTGAGACTAATAAGGCAAAGGGTTTTTCGGGCATTTTATGAGGAGATGCGCTCAAGATAATTTGAGGTTTTCCCTGTTTCCCTGTCCAACGGGCAGCCTCGCCACTAGTAATTGTCATCCTGAGTTTTTTTATCTTATCCGGGTGCAGCCGGGCTGTTTTAATCATCCACTTAATAAGTTTGTCAGATGAAACAGGTATATCAAGGCCGATAACTTTTGCCCCTTTATATAGACGCTTTAAATGGTCCTCCACAAAAATAACCCGATCATCGATAGCAAGAAAAGTCTCAAAAAGACCCTCAGCATAGAGCAAAGAATTGTCAAAGACGGAAATGAGGGCATCCTTTTTTTCCACAAACCGGCCATTGATTGTTGTTACTGTTTTTGTCATTTCATAACTCTTTAGAAGTACCGATAGCCTTTAATAAATTTTTAGCTTTTAACATCATCTCATTATATTCATTTTCCGGATCGCTGTCAGCAACAATACCACCACCGGCATGGACAAGATAAAGACCATCACTATGGGTTATTGTCCTTATCGCTATGTTAAAATCAGCAGTCTCTCCATCAATATAACCGATACACCCGGTATAAACGCCCCGGGGAGTAATCTCATTTTCATTAATAATCTCAACCGCCCGTTTTTTTGGAGCTCCAGTGATTGATCCGCCGGGTAAGAGGGCCCGGAATATATCTGTAATTTTAGTATCACTTTTTAGCTCGGCACTGATATCACTGACCAGATGTATTAAAGAGGAATAGATTTCAGGTTTGTAAATGGAATCAACTGATACTGTCCCAGTCCGAGCAATCTTGCCCAGATCATTGCGAACCAGATCGACAATCATTAAAAGCTCGGCTTTATCTTTTTCAGAATTAAGAAGTCTGTTTAGATTTATATTCTCTTCAATGTCATTATTTCCACGAGCAATAGTTCCTTTGATGGGCCCGGATGTAATATGATTCCCTTGTTTTAAAAACATTCTTTCAGGGGAGGATGATATGATCTGATAGTCGCCGAAATTTATATAACATCCGTACGGTGATGGATTTAAGCGGCGAAGTCTTAAATATGTGTCGAAGGGTTTCCGAGATGACTCTATGTCCAGCCTGCTGGTAAAATTTGCCTGATATATATCCCCTTCATGGATGTGCCATTTTATTTTATTAATTTTATCAATATATTCCTTTTTGGTGATTGTACTGTGCAATTCTGATTTCGGAGAGAAAGATGATTCGTCCTCTTCATGCAGGGTCTCAAAGAGATCATCATAGTTGTCTTTTTGGGGGCAGCTTACCGTAAATATATCAAGACAATGATCATATTTTAGCACCGACTCATAAAGCAAAAGGTGCAGCATGTTTTTCTGGGAATGTTTTGATTTAATACCCAAAAAAGGAAGCATAGCTTCATAAGAAATATATCCAATGCTGAAGAGAGTTTTATCTTTCCAGGCAGACTCCAAATAATCAAAAATATAATCATTCTCTAATATTATTAAATCTGAACCGGGTTTTCTTATGATGATATTCTGGCTAACCTGTGATATATCCAGTACCGGATTACGGGCAATATAAGAATATCTGCCCCGGTCTCCGAACCTCAATGAGGAGTCAAGCCATGCTGAACC
>JBDRQG010000415.1:0-4875 GCA_043826475.1 bacterium | reverse complement strand
TGAATTTACTGTAAGGAGAGGATCGAACATCGGCAACGGCTGTAATGCCATGCGATTTAATGGTTCTAATAAACTCGTCTAATTCAAATGTTGAATAGCCTATTGTGTAAATTTGATTCTCCATTTAGCTATTATAGCATCTAATATCATCATTACAATCTGGAAATATGTATATGTGAAACAATCAAAGGAATACCCTATGGTAAACAAAGTGTTATTAGCCATTTATTATCGACTTCCTTTTGAACTTTTCTTAGCTTACCGCCTCAATAACCGTTGATACTATTTTGTAGTGGTAACCTTTAAACTCGGGCGTTATGCTTATACAAAGATAGCAATTGTCTGGATTATTCAAATATATAGGACCAAAATCCTGTTGTGCCAGATTTGGACAATATTTTTTACTGGCTATAGGGTCTGTCATTGAAAAATCATACCTTGTACCATTATATACGAACACACCACGTACTCTTTTCCCACCAGACCAGCTTGATTCAATAAAAAAATTAAAATTATCTGGTTTGATCAAATATAAGGATTGATGATTGTCCAAAGTGGTCAGAAATGTCGGGCTTACTCGGTCTTGCCTTCCAAAAGGTTCTAACCATAAATCATCTGGAGCCTCTACGATGTCATCAATCACGCCTATATCATAAGAGCCTAATTTTTGCCATTTAGCATCACTTTGAATAAGCCAATTTTCTGGCTGGGAGGGATCATTTTCGCAGCTCTGACAATCAACCTGTATTAAGTCGAATGGAGAAGGTACACAATTGTCCTGTAGCCTACATTCGTTGATTGATACTGCTCCTTCATCATGACTTGAAACAGGTCTGATCCAGTTCCCCCAATAATCAATTCCATCTTGCTTTTTTAATATTTCACGGCCTGCAATACATCGATTGGATTTTTTGATTGAGTTCGCTACAACACAGATTCTTTTAGCTACCATTGCGTACTCCTTTAGAAAAATGATTGAGATTTTGATTAGATATATACCATGAACGTTCTTTGGTTGCTCTCCTACGATTTATCGGACAATTGACCAGCCCGCCCCCTTGTGTCCGGTCATGAACTACCTAAATGAGCGGTGAAATCCGCTCCATTTGAATTGTTGAAATCAGCGTTGATTCTTAAAGTGCTGTTTTGGGGTCCCCAAATGTTAACCTAAGACGATTTTAGGGGTATTTTTCGGGGTTTTCTCCAATATTATCAGCTTATTAACTTGGTCCAACTAAAAATTTTCTTGTGATTGCTGAGCGCCAGGATGATCTGGTTGTGTTTCTGCTGCCGGCCCGTTAAGATCGGCCGGCCCAGTTACCACATTTTTAACTGTGGATTGATAAGAAAGGGTATTGCCTCCATAGGATTGTACAATCAGGTTACTGACAATCAAGGCGAGCATAAGTTCGCTATCATCATTTTATTAAAAAATTGAATTCTATAGTAACCGAATCAGTTTGGATAGATATTACCTTAAAGATAATATAGCCTCCTTCCTCCCCTTCCCGTGCTAATGATAGGTAGGTATGCCCCTGAATGACATTTACACCAAACCTATAATACCCATCATCGTGTGGTATTACTTCAGTAAGCGGAGTCTCTCCTATATCACCTAAATCTAATACCCCCCGCTGATAATAGTTATTTGCATAGAATTGGAGTCCATCACTCCCTAAATAAAAATCACCTCCGGTGTAAGATCCTTTTTCTCCTTTTGCAAAATCATAAGAATTACCAAAGTTTAAAATAACGGAACCATCACAAGGAACAGGTATAGGTTCTAGTGCGATATTCCAAATCACCGTCTGCTCTGCGATTATGTTTTTTCCTTCAACAATCTCAGGAATATACCCGAGATTAGAAGCCCGCAGGGTCCATGTACCCTCTGGCAAATCAGCTGCATAGTAGCCTTCCGGTCCAGCATAAATTTCTTTTGAAACACTTGCCCATGCCTCTACTTTTGTTTCTGGTAGACCTTCACCTGTAGATGTTGTTGTTACAACCCCAGAGAGTGTCCCAAGCGGAATACTTCGGAAAGAAACATCTGTTCCGTCTTTAGCTACAGTGTTTACGGCATATGCCTCATTAAAAATGAAAAAGGGATCGAAGTTTCGGATTAGCTCTTCACTCTGGTGATGAGCCTCGGGGGACCCATTGCCGTTTAAATCTATGCAAACATAATCTACACCTTCAGAGTTATAGATACCATCAGCGTTGTTATCTAAGATAAGGATTGGAACAGACACCTGACCTTGGATTATCTCAACCTCGCCCATCCATCCACAATCTCGATAGTAAGCCACATGATACTCCTGATCCCAATCAGCAAAATAATCATACATCTTAAAGCTATATGGCCGAATTTCTCCAGTGCTATATAGAATATTAAAAGTCGAAATCTTACTACTCTGCAAAGCCTGGATCTGAATGGGTTCACCGTCATCTGTTAGATCCTTGTTGTTATTCCTGTCAAAATAAACCTTCACCTTTTGCAGGTTCTCTTGTATCCCAAAAAGATCTACAGCAAAATTGAATTCATGATCACCACTATCCCCCAAAGGAATCACCCCATAAATCTGTTCATCACCGGAAAAAACAGGGAGTGCCAGCACTTCGGGAGGAGTTTTTGTGATTGTTGCACCTTCAGGGTTATACCAATTGGCCCCAAAAGAAGATAGGTCATCAGTATATGTCAGAGGTGTTCCAGCAGTAAGAGTCCACTTGGCATAGAGGACGTCAGAGGCATTGGTCGTGTAGTTTGCACCGGCTGAATAAGTTGTACCTGTTCCGCTGGTGTTGGTGTTCCATCCGTCAAAAGTATAACCTGCTCTGGCCAGATTGCCCGTGTTTGTTTGCAATGTCAGGGCTACATCGTGGGTCTTGGTTTGAGAGGCCGGAATACTGCCGCTGGTGGCGTTGTTAGCGTTATAGTTTACCGTGTAGTAATTAGGTGATTTAATTTGCAAAGCATAAATTGCTTCCGTTAACCCGATCCATCCATCTCCATTGACATCGGCGCCCAAATTGATTCTGGCAGGGCTTAACCCTACCAGCACTTGCGTCGCCAAGTTTGCGTCCTTTAAATCAACCACACCATCTGCGTTAACATCTCCTAAAACCCCATCACTCACATCTAACAGCCAGGATTCCGTATCGGAGCCCACCGTGTTAGTTGCACGAATCGCTATTGTATGCGGACTTCCAGCTACTGTGGGGTTAGACCACGACACCACACCTGTATTGGTGTTGATCGTCATACCGAACGGTCCACTATCCAATGTCCAAGTTATAGGCACTGTGCCCTTTGACAGGGACGGCATCGGGCAGGTGTATGATGTGCCAGCAGTTGTGGAAGTATTCGATATGGCATTTATTACCGGCGATTCAGAAGCCTCCGTCACGGTCAATTGCCATGATTCAGTATCATTTCCAGCGCTGTTTTCAGCTTTTATGGTGATTGTATATGGACTATTCTTTGAAGTTGGATTTACCCATGAAACCTGACCAGTACTACTATTAATTGATATATCAGATGGTGGCTCAATCAGAGACCACATTATAGGAAATGTACCATTAAGAATAGAGGGGATCGGTGAAAGATATGAGCTTCCTTCTAATATTATTTGGGTGTCGATATTACCAATTATAGGTACTATTGGAGACCCGTTAGTATAGCTTACATTAACGATCTTGTTCTCACCGAGGGATAAATTAATAAACAGATCATCAGGTTTACTCCAATTGTCAATATTGTTGAACTCGATTTCAAAATTGTCACCAGTAGCTATGTTTTGTACTTCACTCCCACCATCAAGCCAATTCGTCTGGTTTGTTATCCTCCATCTTGCTCCTGCCTCTTTTGCCTCTATGGGATAAATATTTACTTTTATCGATCCTAATTGCTTAGTATAAATTGCATCAATTTTTAAAACTTCTGCCTTTTTGATAGTGATTATTTGAGATGCAGGCGTAGTCCATTCAGGTAGGCTCTTAAAATCGATAGTATGGCTACCAGGTTTTAAAGCTGGTAAACGTACATTGTTTTTTTGCCAAGCCCCTTTATCAATTCTCCACCGACCGCCTATTTTTGGTTCAAGATTAACTGTAACCATTGTCTTTAGTCGATCAGATATGTAATCCATTGTTGAAGGAACGTCTAAATATGAAGCATGATCAACCTTTTCAGAGAAGTCGGCTGTTAGGTTAATCTTTTCATTATTATTGTGGCCAGAATTTATTAAAGCACTTGCTAAAGGCACGAAACCATCGTTAACATTAACGATAGTCCCGTCATTTTTTTTCATCGAATATAATATACCTTTAGCTAAAAATAGGCCTGTATGATCTCCCATTCCATATGTGGAGACTTCTTCGGAGACAGTATCTGGCCAACTTTGACCATTTCCATTTATTTTTGTTGATGTGTAACCCCCATAAGCAATTATTTTTGAATCTGCAATTGAAAGGTTCATGTCGGTTGAGCCTAAAAAGGGGTCTGAAATACTATTATCAAGTAAAGAGGCCTGATATAATGAATGGTAAGAAAATATTAGTGGGGTTGATTTAGCCGCAGTTGGGACATCGTTAGGATTGTACCAAGCTAAATCAAAATCACCTTCAGCTCCACTAAATTGAACTGCATGAATAATTTCCTGGTAATCTTTAAGGCTGGGGGTTGGGTTGAGTGCATTTTCTAATGTATCCCAATAAATCCAGGTTGGATTCGCTAGAGGGGATCCTAGATGTGGAGAACCCATTGTTATTAGTTTGTGCACTTTGTCGCGAAAATTTTCATTTGTATTCATAGCATGTCGAGCAACCAATCCCCCCATACTGTGTGCCATGAGAACAACCTGCCGTTCGGAAAATTCA
>JBDRQG010000414.1:0-2018 GCA_043826475.1 bacterium | reverse complement strand
GGTCATTGTATCCTTCCTTTGGGTATAGAGGCCTTTTGTGCGTCTGGTACAATTAATCCTTGCCACTGATTATTATAGCATCTGTCCCATGTGATTACTTTCATTTTATGATTATCCGTCCCGCAGGCATTTTTCAATAATTTCAATCATTCCGTTTTCGAGGGCTTCCTGATGCCAACCACTCAGGCCGGCCCACCACACATCAAACCCACCGGATTCATCTTGTAAATATGCCAATAATTTCAGATGTATTTCATTTGCGCGAGCGTTTATAGACGGTATCTGGCGTATTACATTACGGTCTTTCGTTAAAGGAGGATCTTCACTATTCGGGAGAAAATCATCACCTATAATTTCTTCAATTTGTTTGAATGTTTCACGGATTGTCTTTTCCCGAACTGAAGGGTCTTTGCCTGAATAAGTAAAGCAGGCAAACCAAAAGTGTCGAGGTACGCTTGTAATATTACAAAGCGTAATATGTTCTTTTAAACACTTCTCGGATTTATTGAAATCACAATATTGTTGGTTGCATAGTATTGTTGTCATTTTGCCTTCTCCTTATTCACAATAGTTACATTTATACCATCGTCTTCCTGGAAATCGCCAAAAGGGCAACATACAAATCCTGCCCGTTTCTTCGTGCCGCCAGTAGTTCCAAATCCACCTTGTCAACGAACTATTTTGCAATCTTTGTATCACGTTCATTCTGCCCTCCTTAAAACAGAAAAGCCGTCAGTGTGAAAGCGTTGGCGGCTTTTCTGTTTCTATCATTAGCCGCTTCACGTTCTCGTCTGCCAGGTCTTTTTCCAAACGCCCCTCGCTTACCCAATCAACACCGAACTTAGTAGAAAGTGCATGATGAACTGAATCGTCAAGATAAATATCACCTTCTTTTGCGTGGGTGCAGGCTGCGCATAGAGCAACTGTCGTACCGTTAATTTTCCTGATTCTAATTGCCATATTTCCTCCCGTTTAATAATTGTTCTATTTTTTCACAAAGTTCGTCAAGTTCGACCAGCGGTATAAGAACCTGGCATTGACCGTTTTTCCGTCTTGCGAAGTAAGGTTTAAATAAAGCCTGAATGTTTCGAGTTTTTTTCTCATCTACCCTTCGGTATTTTATCCCATCGTCTGGTTCCTGGTCTGTAAAAATAATATACCCAGGATCATGTGCATGTTCTACAAGCCAAATTGTGTCTGACTGTTCATTCATTACCCTTACCTCTGATTTTTCATCCGGTCCATATTTTTCGGCTATTCGCGCACATCTCTCACGCTCAATCAAAGACGCCTCCATCACTGCCTGTTGTAACGCCTGTAGCAGGGTCCGGCTATTGGGCAAACCAACATCTACCATTAATTGTTTGTACCGATCATCTGTAAGCATTCTATTCTCCTGTTGTTGGACCAAAAGAAGTCGGTCCTATTGTAAGGGAATCAAAACCCCACCGAATAAGACAAATATATTTTTCCAATTCCTGCATTTGGCCTATATACAGAAAGGGACTCGCCTGTTCTTGAATCATAACTTTCATGTCTTGCGCTGCCTCAATGATAATATCTAATCTTCGGTTCATTTCATTTTTAGTTTTATCATGTTCCATTTTCATCCTCCTTTTGAATTTATTAATTTCTTCAGCATATTTTTCTTTTTCAGTGGACACCATTTTGGAGTTACAGGGTAGGTTGATATATATCCAATTAATTGTGGTAAATTATCAGCATACGTAACAAAAGGATGCCCTTTAAGTGGTGGTTTGTTCAGAGCATAACAATAATATTTCGGGCGCGAAAAAAATTTAAAGTTCTCGGATTTGCGTATATCATAAAGAAGATCGCACCCTTTGCAGGAAAGATATGGCTTATATTTTAAGGTTGGACCGTTCATGGCACTTTCCTTTAAAATTACATTATGGGGACTATAATAACTATCAATAGACCGCTGGACCTGTTGCATTGCCCAATCAAGTTTATCTTCTGGAATTTCATCGACAACATCGTTTATGTCAACCTCTAAA
>JBDRQG010000413.1:0-2451 GCA_043826475.1 bacterium | reverse complement strand
TATGTGAAATTTCATATTGAAGCTAAAAAAGATGACAGTCTGGAAGATGAAGCGCGGGAAGTCTTCAAAGCTCTCGAAAGCGGTGATAAAGAGACTTTTTATATTTGGGAGAAATTCAGATCCATATCACTAAAGGATTATGAAAGAATCTACCAAGCTATCGGAGTCGAGTTTGATCTGATTACCGGCGAAGCTTTTCTAAATGACAAAATGGAACCAATTATTGATCGCTTTGATAAGGCTGGTCTGAGTTCGGTTTCAGAAGGGGCTCTAATTGTTGATCTTCATGATCCCCAGCTCCCTCCGTGTTTATTGAGAAAAGCGGATGGGGCAACATTGTATGCTACCCGTGATATCACCGGAGCTTTCTGGCGCAAAGATGAGTATGATTATCAGAAGTCTTTATATGTAGTAGCCAATTCCCAGAGTGATCATTTTAAGCAGGTTTTCAAAACAATAGCTATGCTCGAGGATGCTGAAAAACTCCCGGCTGATAAGAGAATTTCAGACAAGATCATCCATGTCGATTTTGGCTGGGTAAAATTTGGCGATGAAGTCATGTCCACCCGAGCGGGGAATGTTATTAATCTTGAGGATGTCATTAAAAAAGCAGTCAATCTGGTAAAAGATAAAATCAAAGAGAAAAATCCTAATCTCGAAGCTATTGATAAAACAGCCGAGATGGTTGGTTTGGGAGCAGTTAAATTCTCGCAGTTATCGGTTAAACGCCAAAAGGATGTCAATTTCAACTGGGAGGCTGTCCTTAGTTTTGAAGGGGAGACCGGCCCATATCTTCAATATACCCATGCTCGTTTATGTTCTCTAATGCGAAAATATAACAAACCGATTGATTCTTCAATCGATGTAAAATATTTAAACTCTGAAGAGGAACAGCGTGTTATAGAATTACTGGCTGATTTCCCGGAATCGATTTCCGATGCCGCAAGGAATAATGATCCTTATTTTGTGGCCATACATTTGTTGAAATTAGCCGGTGCTTTTAATAAATTCTACCAGCGTAAAACCGAGGATAATCAGGTTGATAAAATTATTTCTGACGATGAAGATCTGTCAAAAGCCCGGATGGCGCTGGTAAAATCGGTTCAAATTGTAATTAAAGAAGGTTTAAAGCTTCTCGGAATTCAAGCTCCGGAAGAGATGTAATTATGAATTTGGTTGGCATTAAAAAAGTAACTGTTTGCGGTTTTGGCCTGATAGGGGGGAGCATCACTTTGGATCTTCAAAAAGGCAGCAAGCCGCCATTGTTTATTGCTTATGATAAACCTAAAGTCTTGACAGCGTTAAAAAAAGACAAGAAATATAAAGTGTCAGTTGAAGTAGGCTTAAGAGAAGCCACTTGTGGCTCTGATATAATAATCCTTGCCGCAACTCATAGTGTCAATGAAAAACTACTGATACAACTTTCAAAAATGAAAAATCTGACTGACTGTCTGATAATTGATACTGGCGCTGTGAAATCAAGCATTGTAAAATTATCACATCAACTGATATTCCCCGATGGGACACAATTTCTGGCTTCCCATCCGATGTCCGGCAAAGAGAAAAAGGGTTTTGAAAATTCTGATGCAGATATATTTAAGGGACATGCCTGGTTTGTGGATGATGAAGTTAAACTGACCGAGAATAACAAAAAACGGTTTGACTGGCTTATCAAAAAAACAAAATCACTTCCTGTTTATGTTTCAAGCCCCCTTCATGATCAGCTTGTTTCTGAAATATCCCACCTGCCGCAGCTTATTTCCACAATATTAGGGGCTCAGATAAATCCCGATATGATATCTCTGGCTGGTCCCGGTTTAAAATCGATGCTTCGCTTAGCCGGATCTCCTTATTCGGTCTGGGAAGAAATTATTGATCAGAATCGTGATGAAGTTGTAAAATCCCTAAACTTATATATAGATAACCTGAACAGTATTGTTAAAAAAATAAAGAAAAAAGAATCACTAAGTGATATCTTTAAAGCTGCCGCCAGGAGTTATAAATGCTTATCGTAATGGAGATCAACGCCTCCAAAGGGGCTATAGATAATATATGTAAACTGATCGAAGAGATGGGGCTGACGGCTCATCCGATGCCTGGCGCTCAGCGAACGGCAATTGGAGTGACAGGTAATAAGTCCCAGGTTGATTCGGATAGGATTATGACTCAACCCGGGGTAAAAGAGATTATCCATGTTACCAAACCTTATAAACTTGTCAGCCGTGAATTTTATCCAGAGTCATCGGTTATTGATGTCGATGGGGTAAAAGTTGGAGGAGATGATTTTGTAATCATAGCTGGTCCCTGTTCGGTGGAGAATCGAGACCAGTTGTTTACTATAGCTGAGTCAGTGGCTAAAAGTGGCGCCAAAATATTACGCGGCGGAGCTTATAAACCGAGGACATCACCCTATAGCTTTCAGGGCTTAAAAGAGGAAGGTTTGAAAATCCT
>JBDRQG010000412.1:0-3597 GCA_043826475.1 bacterium | reverse complement strand
TGCTGAAGCTGCTAAAAATGCTCTTGGTATGGATAATATCTATGAGAGAGTATTTATCGTTGAACCGTTAATCGAAGGCGACAAATGTGTTGGCGCTCTTGGTTTTAGTGTTCGCGAAAACAAATTCTATGTCTTTAAAGCCAAAGCTACTATCGCTGTTATGGGTGGTGCGGTACACGTATTCAAACCGCGTTCATCCGGTGAAGGTCTTGGTCGTTCATGGTATCCGCCGTTTAACTCCGGCGCCAGCGCTTATTTCACCCTCAAGGGTGGCGCTGAAATGACCTGCCAGGAAATCCGTTTTATTCCTGTTCGCTTTAAAGATGCTTATGGCCCAGTCGGTGCCTGGTTCCTGTTGTTTAAAGCCCGTGCCACAAATGGTCTGGGTGAAAACTATATGGAAACCCGTCGTGACGAACTTAACAAATGGAAACCATATGGTCTGGTTAAACCGGTTCCGGCTAACCTCCGCAACTGGCTCATGATGCTTGATGTCATGGAAGGTAAAGGCCCGATCTATATGAGAACCGAAGAAGCTATTGGAAAAATAGCTGATGGAGTTCCTGACGAAAAAGAACGCAAGAAAAAACTCAAAGAACTCGAATCTGAAGCTTGGGAAGATTTCCTTGATATGACCATTTCACAGGCTATTCTCTGGGCAGCTACTAACACTGCTCCTGAAGAAAAACCGTCAGAAATCGCCGCCTGCGAACCGTACTTTATTGGTTCTCACTCCGGTGGTTCAGGCGCCTGGGTAAGTGGTCCGGCTGACATTGCTCCCGCTGGTTATAGCTGGGGTTACGATAATATGTGTACCGTTAAAGGTATGTTCGCCGCTGGTGATGCTTCCGGTGCTTCCAGTCATAAGTTCTCCTCCGGTTCATTTACCGAAGGTCGTATTGCAGGTAAAGCGGCTGTTGCATATTGTATTGACAATCCGGCTGAACCTAAATTTGACAATGCCAAAATCGAAGAAATGAAGAAGGTCATTCTGGCTCCGCTTGATCGTTTTGCCGAATTCAAAGGCGCCAGTACTGATCCTGATACCAACCCGAATTATATTCGTCCCAAAATGTTCATGTTCCGTTTACAGAAGATCATGGATGAATATGCCGGTGGGGTATCAACCCAATTTACCACTTCCAAAGTTCTGTTGGAAAGAGGTCTCGAACTGTTAGCCTTCCTGAAAGAAGATTCAGATAAGCTGGCGGCTGAGGATCTCCACGAACTGATGCGTTGTTGGGAAAATATTCACCGTATGTGGCAGGCGGAAGCCCACGTCCGTACGATTCTCTTCCGTGAAGAGACTCGTTGGCCGGGTTATTACTTCCGCGCCGATTGTCCGTCTATGAAGGACGACTGGGCTGTATTTGCTAATTGCAAATACAACCGTGCTTCCGGTGAATGGGAAATGATGAAACGCGATATTAAATACATCTTTGGATAGCACACTGATGTATCCCTATTGTCGGATGGTTGATCAATGCTTCCTTGAACTGGCTTCGTGAGGTTGATCATCTGACGATAATATTTTAAATCCTCCGGATTAATAATCCGGAGGATTTAATTCTTAAAAGAGGATATTTTAGATCAGATTTGTATTTACAAAATAAGAATTTTTGTTTAGGTTGGATGGTATGACTAAGACTGATGATGATAAAACGATGTGTCCCCATTGCGGTGTAAAAATGTTGATGTGGCAGCCACCAATGGAAGGTAATTGGGGGGTTCACCCTCAATATGTCTGTTTTAATGATGACTGCGAGTATTATGTAAATGGCTGGGAATGGATGAGAACTAAATTTGATCAGAATATTTCCTATCGCCATCGTTATGATCCTGAAACTGGAGATAGCGGTCCTCTGCCGGCATGGTCATCACAAGCACATCGGGATCGAGTCATCGATGACCAGGAGTAAATAATGAAAGAGATAGAAAATCTTAAACTGCAAATCCTTAAAGAGTATCCTCGTCTTAATAAAGAAAGCAAGTTTAGCTTTAGGTGCCATCCTGATGTAGCTTGTTTTAATCAATGCTGCGGTGATGTAAATATTTTCCTGACTCCTTATGATATCATCAGATTAAAACATAATCTTGGGATATCCTCAACTGAACTGTTAAAAAAATATACTATATCTCCTTTTGACCAGAATTTGAAATATCCGGTTATTCTCATGCAGATGGACCCTAAAAGTAACAAATGTCCTTTTGTTACCGAGCAGGGGTGTGGTGTATATAAGGATCGTCCATGGGCTTGTCGGATGTATCCACTGGGATTAGCTACGCCCGGAGAAGATTCTGATGAATTAGACGAAGAGTTTTATTTTCTGCTGAAAGAATCAGTCTGTAAAGGATTCGAGGAAAATAGGGAAATTTCGGTAAGTAAGTGGCTTGATGACCAGGGAATATCTGAATACAATAAAATGGGGATGGATTTTAAGGAGATTACGACTCATAAGTATTTTATGGAAGGGGGACAATTAACTCCTGATCGGGTTGAGATGTTTTTCCTGGCTTGTTATGATGTTGATCGTTTCCGTCAATTTGTTTTTGGTTCTTCATTTTTTGATAAATTTGAAGTCGATGAACAAACAAAAGCCAGAATTAAAGAAGATGACCTGGAAATGCTCAACTTTGGTTATCAGTGGTTGAAGTTCGCTCTTTTTGGAGCCAAAACTATGGTTATGAAAGATGACGTAGTCGTTACTAAAAAGAAAGAACTGGTTGCAAAAGGGAAATTATCCAGAGATCATTCTCCAAAAGAGTAAGATTATATATAAAAAAAGAATATTATAACCGACTCGTTATTAAGGGTCGGTTTTTTAATATCAATATTTATTGTCGAGCAGTTCAGTTCCGAATTTACCAACCTTAGTCTGGCATAAATTCCCGGTAGTGAAATCATAAAGTTCAACTTCACCTTGATCTGTTATTAATTTTTCAACTTTTAATTTTGCATTCAAAGGATCTATAAGCATAACAGCTTTTGATGTGTATGCTCTTATATATGGATCAGAATCTTCCAGTGATTTAAGAATTTTTGTAAAATCCTTAATATATATCTCTGGTTTTATCTCAGATACTCTTGCAATAGCCCAGTGCGATCCCCGTTCAAATGGCTCTTCGATTATAAAAGTTGGCAGCATAGTGCCAAATTCATCTATAAATTCGGGTACATTGTAGAGAACCTCGCCGATAGTCTCAGGAGCATACCAGCCTACATTTCCAGATTCATCATTCATCATCCAAATATTATGAGTTAACAGTTTTCTTATGGAGACCTTGTCACTTTTTGAAATTACCCCTGCCAATTTTCCTAAAAGCTCAATTGCTCGCCATCGGACAGTTTGATCTGTAGTAAACAGCAAGGAGGAAACCAGTGAAATTGACCGGCGTTGATTTTCAAGCCACTTGAGAGCCTGGCTGATTTCGTAATTACTTATAAAACGAATCAGTTCTGTTTTTTGGGCGGCTTTTCCGGATACAGCCGCAGTGTTATTTTCGTTTTTCATAGAACATAAAGATAAGGGCTTTGTTATATTTATCAATATGTCATTTAATAATAATTGATTAAATATTACTTGAATTTATATATTA
>JBDRQG010000411.1:0-3942 GCA_043826475.1 bacterium | reverse complement strand
GTTGTCGGATCGCTGTTTTTGACGACCAAGGATACTTCCTATATATCATCAACGATTATTGACGGGAATCAAAATAACAGTGTCGTGATCTTTAATAATGGAGAGACGGCTGCCGCTGTTCTTTTTGGTTTTACGATTCAAAACGGTAACGTTCTAGCTGGTGGTGGGATCTACTGTAATGGTTCGAGTCCTAATTTGCTGAATCTTTCAATACGCGGGAACACGGTAACCGGATCAGGTGGCGGGATTTATTGTCAAAATTCCAGCCTAAGCTTGAAGAATGTGACCGTTTCAGGTAACTGGTCTGAAAATGAAGGCGGTGGGATTTACTGCTTTAACTCCAGCCCGGGTTTGGAGAATGTTACCATACGCGGGAATGTGGCTCCTTATGGCGGTGGGATTTGCTGCGGGGAAAGCAGACCAAGCCTGATAAATGCAACAATCAGCGGGAATGTGGCTGATAATGGCGGTGGAATTTTCTGTTCATCTAATTCCAACCTAAGTTTAGTGAATACAATTCTTTGGAATAATTTATCACAGGAAATCTACTTACATGAAGCCTTTAATCCAAGCTCTATCACAATCACCCATTCTAATGTCCATGGTGGTCAGAACAACATCGTTACTAATGACAACGGCACGGTAAACTGGGGTGATGGAAACATCGATACCGATCCTCTTTTTGTTGACGCTACAAATAACGACTATCATTTATCAAATTACTCCCCCTGCATTGGCACTGGTACCGACTCAATCCAAATAGACGGCACCTGGTACTATGCTCCAACTACTGATATAAATGGCAATCCCCGTCCCAACCCAGCAGGTTCAAGACCGGATATGGGAGCGTATGAGAGTCCACGTTCTGCGCCACTACCGCCGGATGCACCGACCAATCTTACAGTATCCAGCGGCAATACCCAACTCACACTATCCTGGACAGCAAGTACCGCCCCAAGTGTGGATAAGTACTATATTTACCGCAGTACTACTCAGGGATTCACACCATCGGGAGTGGCGGATACAATTGCTTCCGTAGATGATTCTATACCAACTTTTACCGACTTCAATCTGACAAATGGAACGACTTATTATTATCGAGTGTCGGCAGTTGATGGGTTGGGAAACGAAAGCGATTACTCCGAAGAAGCATCCGGTACTCCAAGTCCGGTGATGCTGACCGTCAAGAAAGACGGAACAGGGGATTTTGCATTGATTCAGGCAGCGATTGACGCTTCTGCCCATGGTGACACTGTCATCGTCTATCCCAGCACCTATGTTGAGAACATCAATTTCAATGGAAAAGAAATTGTAGTAAAATCAAAGGATGGAGCAAATGTTACTACAATTGATGGAAATCAAAAGGATGCTGTAGTAACCTGTAATTCCGGTGAAACCCATAATAGTGTATTGAAAGGATTTACTATTAAAAATGGATATAGAGGTATAGGTGGTGGGATCTTTTGTTTTTATGGAAGTCCTTCACTTATAGATCTTATAATAAAGAACAACACAGCAGAATGCCACGGGGGTGGAATATCGTGTCATCAATCAAGCCCTCTTATTTTCAATGTTTTAATTGCTGAAAATTATTCGTCAATTGATGATGGTGGAGGCATATGGCTTACAAGTGATTCTAACCCAGTTTTGAATAACGTTAGCATAGTATATAATCATGCGGTTACGAGGGGTGGGGGAATATTATGTAAAGATGGCTCTCACCCTTCTGTAATTAATTCAATCATTTGGGGAAATACTACTCCCGAAATATTATTTTATGATGAAGATGGATATGCTCCTAATTCAATTAATATCTGTTATTCACTCATATTTGGTGGACAGGATAGTATTATAACAAATGGAATTGGTGTAGTTAATTATGGGGATGGTAATATTGACACAAATCCTTTATTTATCAACTCCTCTTCCCACAATTATCATATTTTAGATTACTCTCCCTGCATTAGTGCAGGAACAGATTCCGTTCAAATTGATGGTATTTGGTATTACGCTCCTAAAGCCGATCTTGATAACAATCCCCGCCCAAATCCAGCCGGTTCGAGACCCGATATAGGAGCCTATGAGAATGCGCTGGGAGGGGTCCAACCAGCAGTTGTTTCATTATCATCAGATTCAATTAAATTTAAATCGGTTGGAGTGGGTAAAACTGATACACTTGAGTTGACTATTTATAATACCAGTTTAGCGAGTGAATTGACTATTTCAGACATTCAAAGTTCAAACTCAGTGTTCACAGTATCACAATCCAATTTTGTTATTCCAGCCGATAACAGCGCCATTGTGGATGTCTATTTTACTCCTGATGATTTTATCAATTATTCCGATAGTTTGACCATAATCAGTGATGCGGCGAATAAACCGATAGCTATAATCTATTTATCGGCTGAAGGAAAGATTATAGTTTCCCATACCCCGACACAGAATGCTCTAAACGTTCCCAAAAACACAGACATTTCCGTGACTTTTGGCGTCGATATGAATAGTGCTACAATTAATTCAAATACCTTTATTGCCCATGCGTCTCAGACCGGCTTACATGCCGGAGTCTATAGCTATAATGCCGGTACTAAAACCGCCACATTCGATCCTGAAAATAATTTTGTCGTCGGGGAAAATGTAACTGTAACCCTGACCACCGACATACAAACCACAACAGGCGATCCTTTGCCCAATCCCTACGAATGGTCGTTTACTATTGAAGTAGATGGGGGAAGTGGGGTTTTCGCTGCGAAAACGGATTATACAGCAGGAAGTCGTCCACATTCTGTTTTTTCTTCGGATCTGGATGGCGATGGAGATATGGACCTGGCTGTGGCGAATAAGAATTCCGCTAACGTTTCTGTTTTGTTAAACAACGGAGATGGAATATTTCAATCTAAAACGGATTACGCATCAGGAGACGGTCCTATTTCTATTTTTGCTATTGATTTGGATGGCGATGGAGATATGGATCTGGCAGTGGCGAATAACAATTCTGACAACATTTCCGTCTTGCTGAACAATGGTAATGGTACTTATAGTCCGAAAACGGATTACACTGCTGGGGATGGTCCACATTCTGTTTTTTCTTCTGATTTGGATGGTGATGGTGATATGGATTTGGCTGTTGCGAATTATAATTCTAACAACGTATCTGTCTTGCTGAACAATGGTAATGGTACATTTAGTCCGAAAACAGACTTTACAGCAGGTAATGGTCCTTATTCTGTTTTTTCTTCTGATTTAGATGGAGACGGCGATATGGATTTGGCTGTAACGAATGGTGGCTCTGGAAAAGTTTCGGTTTTACTTAATAAGGGGGATGGCACCTTCGATGTAAAAATTGAGTATACGGTAGGAAGTTTACCCATGTCTGTTTTTTCTGCCGATCTGAATGGCGATGATGATATGGATCTGGCAGTGGCAAATCATTGGTCCCATAATGTTTCTGTCCTGATAAACAATGGAGATGGGACATTTGGCGCCAAAACGGACTACGAAACCGGAAATAATCCCAATTCGATTTTTTCTTCTGATTTGGATGGAGACGGTGATATGGATCTGGCGGTAGCGGATGCGGGTTCCGGAAATGTTTCTGTTTTACTGAACAACGGAGATGGGACATTTTGTGAGAAAAAGCAATACATAGTAGGAAATGGTCCTTATTCTATTTTTTCTTCCGATTTGGATGGCGACAGGGATATGGATCTGGCAGTGGCGAATTATAGCTCCAGCAATGTTTCTATCTTGCTAAACCGTTGTAAAGAAGCCAATATTTCGCTTTCATCCAATTCACTAAGTTTTGGCGGTGTGAAAATTGACAGTACTAAGAGTATGCAATTCACAATTTATAATAACGGTGTTGACAGTACACTTAGTATTTCAGATATTGCTTCCTCTAATCCATCTTTTGGGCCCAGTCCGTCTTCCGGTACGATCTTA
>JBDRQG010000410.1:0-3114 GCA_043826475.1 bacterium | reverse complement strand
AACATTAATAGAAACAGAAGAAACTATAAAAAACAAATTTTTGGGATTAGGTTTATTAGCAGGAACTGCAGCTGCTGCGTCAGCTCTTTTTTCTCTGATTCAATCCGAGAGTAATGGGTGACAGCCTCGGTCATATTTATCGCCCGATCAACTGAGCTTTCGGTCATGTTCAATAAATGTTGTTTCTGCTGATTACTTAACTTATCATTTGATACGTTATTCTTAAGCTTGTCAATTGCAGCCATTGCTGGATAAAGGGCATTGTACATTTCGTGGGAAACTCCGCCAGCAATCTCCCTGATTGTATTATAACGTTCCTGCTGGGCTTTTCTGATATCTTCCTCAGCTTTTTTCCTGAGCGTAATATCAATCAGTATTCCGTAAAGTGTTTTTTTGTTATCAAGAAATGTTCTCTGTGAAAAGAATTCCAACCACTTTTCTTCACCCTTAGGCGTGACATATTTAACTTCCAAATGTTTTTCACTTTTATCGCCATTCATTCTTGCATTATATCTTTCCCGGGCAGAATCACGGTCATTAGAATTAATATATTCAAGAAAATCATTAACATTCATCTCCAAACATTTTTCTATAGGGATGCCAGTAATATCAGCCGCTTTTTGATTTACAAAAACAAATTTATCATCCTGAACAATATAAACTCCCTGAAGAGAATGTTCTGCAAAGTTTCTGAATTTTTCTTCACTTGATCTTAAAGCTTCCTCAGCTTGCTTTTTAGAGGTTAAATCATTAATCAGAGCATAAATAGAATCGATACCATCAATTTCACATTTTTGTGAATAAATTTCAAGCCATCTTTTTTCTTTGGAAAATGTATAGAACTCAAATTCATAATGATTTACAACTTCTTCTCCTGCAATCCTTGAACGATACCTACCCATGACCAATTCTTTGTATTCAGGAACAACACTATCTTTTAGAAATTCCGTAAAATCCATATTGTATAATTCTTCAACAGTGCCTCCTACAATATCAGCCCCTCTTTGATTAATAAATACAATACGATTATTTTGAATTATAAAAATTCCCTGGAATGAATTTTCAGCGAGATATCTGAATTTTTCTTCACTTGTTTTAAGTGCTTCTTCGGCTTGTTTTTTAAGAGTGTTATCAAGAACAACAGCATAAATTGAATATTTATTATCAATCACACAGTTTTGAGTAAAGAGTTCTACCCATTTTTTTTCTCCACTAGGCGTTATATATTCAAGCTCAAAATGTCCTTCTTTCTCATCGCCTTCTAGTCTCTTATTATATCTCTGATATGCCATCTCCTTGTATTCTTCAGCAACTCCCCGTAAAATAAAATCAACAAAATCCATTTTATATATCTCTTCAAGAGTCATTCCAGCAATATCTGCCCCTCTTTGATTAGCAAATACAAATTTACCTTCCTGAACAATAAATATACCCTGCACGGAATACTCAGCCAGATATCTGAATTTCTCTTCGGAAGACTTCAGAGATTTTTCAGCAACTTTTCTATCAGTAATATCATGTGAGATAATCATGGCCATCATTTCACCATTATGATCATATCTATAAGGTTGGATAATTGTTTTATACCAGCGCATTTGATTGTCAACCATTGTGGGGGTCTCTGTACGCAATTCCTTTCCAGTCTCAATAGCCTTCTGGACACTCTTCAATTGTCTGACTGCATGTTCTTCAGGGAAGAGCTCCAACATGGATTTACCAACAATATCTTCAGGCTCTTTGTCTAGACTTAAAGCTGCTAATTTATTTGCAAAATGGAATATTCCATGCTTATCAACAAGAGCAATTATTGCGCTGACATTATTGACCAGCAGACGATATTTATCTTCACTTAATTTAACAGCCCGCTCAGCCAATTTTTTTTCAGTAATATCATGAGCAATAATCAAAACTACCTTTTTTATACCTGGGTAATAATCGTAGAGTTGAGCAATGGTATAAAACCAGCATGGTTTACCATTGAGAATTGATTCTACCTCAACCTGTTGTTCTTTCCCGGAATCAATGGTCTGTCTAATCAGTGATATTTTATTATCAGCAACGTTTTTCGGGAAAATATCCCACAATGTTCTGCTTATGATATCTTCTTTTTCCATCGAAAATGATCTGGCCCCCACACCATTTATAAAGAGATACTTCCCATCTTTGTCAATTATTGAAATCGTTGCGTCAACATTCTCAACCAGATGCCGGTATTTTTCTTCACTCTCAGCAACAGCTGCTTCAGCCTCTTTAAATGGAGTTAAATCTACAAGTACCCCACGCAAACCAACTGATTGTCCGTTTCTGATTATTGGTTTGGAATATGCATAAACTTTAAAGGTGGTGCCATCTTTACGAAGAGCAGTATATTCCCTGTCTTCTATATGATCCCCTACAAGATCTTTTTTAATATTTGCAAATATGCGCTTCTGGTCTTCAGTTGTAAAGACTTGTCTGGCATTAATGCCATTTTCTAGTTCTTCTCGTGTATAACCAAAACTGTCACATCCCGTCTGGTTGAAGAAAATAATATTTCCTTGAGTATCTATTTCAAAGACTGATTGTGGTAATGAATCTGCTAATTCTCGGTATCGTGCTTCACTTATTCTGAGAGCTGTTTCAGCCTCTTTTATGGAAGTAATGTCAAAAAGAACACCTCGCAAGCCAATCGGTTTCCCCCTCTGAATAATTGGGCTTGAGTACACCATAACCGGGAAGCGATCGCCATCTTTAGTAACAGCGGTATATTCATGGCTTTCAGGAAGTATTCCCTTTAATGAATTTTTTATATTACCTTTCACTCGTTCTTGATCTTTGGGAATAAACATATCGAGGGCATTCAAACCTTTTAAAACATCTTCGCTACTATATTTTAAGGTCTCCAGGCCCATTCTGTTGGTATAGGTAATATTACCTTTTGGATCAATTTCAAAAAGAGTCTGCGGTAATAGTTCGGCCAGATCCCTAAACCTTTCTTCACTTTTCTGGATAGCAAGTTCAGCCTCTTTTCTTTCAGTGATATCCATGTAATTTACCAGCGTGGCCCTTCTGCCGCGGTACTGGATGGAAGTTACCGTTTCCATCACCCATCTCGTCTTCCCGGATTTGCTGACA
>JBDRQG010000409.1:0-2251 GCA_043826475.1 bacterium | reverse complement strand
TGAACATGGTTTTAAGGCGTATAACCTGTTCCAGGATAATATGCTTCGGACCGGTAAAGAATTTTTAAATAATCTGCAGCCGGATGAAAAGTGTCTGGTTATTGTCAGCCGGCCCTATAATGCCTTTGATCGCCGACTTTCTCTTGAGATTCCCAAGAAAATCAGAAAGATGAGAATAAAGGTTATTCATATAGATTTCCTTTCACATGATATTCATAGCAGCGATTTGGCTTCGATGTATTGGTTGTATGGCAGAAAAATCCTTTCATCGGCCAATATAATTCGAAATCATCCCAATTTGTATGCTGTTTTTTTGACCTCGTTTGGATGCGGTCCCGATTCGTTTATTACTCATTTTTTCAGAAAAAGTATGTCCGGGAAACCGTATCTGCAACTCGAACTTGATGAACATTCGGCCGATGCCGGAATGATAACGCGGATTGAGGCTTTTTTGGATTCATTAAGATTCTATAATTACAAAGAGCCGATTACAGAATATTCCCCTGCGAAACAGCGTTTCAAGGCCGATAATAAGATATTATATATTCCCAAGATGTGTGATCACGCCTTTGCAGTCAGGGCTGCTTTTGAAAGATGCGGAATGAATGCGGTGGTGATGGATGAACCTGATGAACAAAGCTTATTTTATGGCAAAAAATTTACCTCGGGTAAAGAATGTTTTCCTTGTGTTGTTACCACCGGAGATATGATTCGCCAAATAAATTCCAAAGATTTTGATCCCGACCGGGCGGTATTTTTTATGCCGGGCGCTAATGGCCCCTGCCGATTTGGACAATATAGTCAATTGCATCGAGTTATTCTCGATGATCTGGGGCACAAGGACATCCCTATTTATTCGCCAAATTCAGGGACATCTTATGGAGATTTTGCCCTGGAGAAGACAGATTTTCGTCGTGTTGCATGGAAAGGTTCGGTGTTTGTTGATTGCATTATAAAGGGACTTTTGAGAACCAGACCTTATGAAGTAGAGAAAGGAGATGCCGAGGAAGTCTATTATAAATACCTGAAAAAGATTGAAGACGTTATTGTAAATAATGGTAGTATTCGGGATTTGGCTGATGAAGCTGGTCAAGCATTTAAGAATATTCCCGTTGAGAAATCAATAAAACCAATAATCGGACTTGTCGGCGAAATTTACCTACGCAATAACAGGTATTCTAACAATCGCCTAATAGAGAAGCTTGAAGCTCTTGGATGCGAGGTTAGAATAGCCGTTTTTACCGAGTGGATCAACTATACGACCCTGACATATCGCCTTGATTCCATTAATTACCGGCGCATTAAAGGGGTGATTGGCTCATTAATTCAGGGATATATTCAGCACCGGGATGAACATAAAATTGCTCGGAGGTTTGCCAAAACTTTCCCCATTGATGACGAACCGGCGATCGAAAAAGTTTTAAGCAATGCTCAACCTTATCTGCCGGTCGAAGTTAGGGGTGAGGCCGCCCTTTCGATCGGCAAGGCGATTGATTGTGTCGGCAAAGGTGCCACCGGCATTGTCAACTGTATGCCTTTTAATTGTATGCCGGGAACTATCGTTAGTTCGTTGTCATCAAAAGTTGCCGATGATCTGGGTGGAGTGCCCTGGCTGAATATCAGCTATGAAGGACTTCAGGATACCGGCGAGGAAACCAAACTGGAAGCTTTTGTTGATCAGGTAAAAAGTAATTTTTATCTTCAAAAGAATGCAAAAATTATTTAGTTTTAGGTATATGAGAAAAACTAATAATAACAATTGGGAACATTTGTTAATAAGGCTATGTTTAAACTGGCAAATAGTATTTAACAAGATTAGGAGAGATAACTATGAGTAAGCCGATCGAAGTGACCGATGATAGTTTTGAACAGGAAGTTTTAAAATCAAAAACACCGGTGGTAGTTGATTTCTGGGCGCCGAGGTGCGGCCCTTGCAAAATGATTGCCCCGATTTTGGAAGAGATCGCCGATGAATACGATGGGAAGATAAAAATTGCCAAAGTTGACGTCGACACGCATTCCAAGATTGCCGGACAATACAAAGTGATGTCAATTCCGGCACTGTTCTTTTTTAAAAATGGCGAACTGGTTGATCAGGTGATTGGAGCCTTGCCAAAAGCACAATTGGTTGATAAAGTATCAAAAATATTATAAGTTTTGTTTCTCACAACTGCCGCTGATTTAATGGATCGGCGGCAGTGTTTTTTTGAAGAATAATTTTGCCAATATAAACAAAGGATGTTATATGGAT
>JBDRQG010000408.1:0-14316 GCA_043826475.1 bacterium | reverse complement strand
CATTTTCTATGCTCACAATTTCAGCATTCAGATTAGTAATCCGGTTTAAATAGGGCAATACATAATCACGGATTAGCGGTTCAGCCAATTTTCCGGTGATGAGACCGATGTTCAGGGGACTCGTCAAACTGATTTTACTCCGTCCCGCAACAGATTCAATTAATTGCCGGCATAAGCCAACACCATTCTCAAGTTGGTAATAAGGCCCGTAGTGCTCATTACCGGGAAACGGTTTTTCAGCCAGCAGGTAAAACTCATCCGACAGGTAGATAAAGGGATCGCCCTCATTATTTTGATAAACGCGATCCCAATCCTCGGACTGACGAACTAAATCCGTTGCCAAATCCGGGGAAACCGGCATTATTGCAGGTAAATGTTTTCGGTGCCGGGTTAATCCTACAGGCACAACAGCCAGGGACTTTATCATTTTCTTATATTTATACAGATCACTAATCGTTTGCTTGAGTACGTCTCCATCATTCATCCCCGGAACCAGTACCACCTGTGTATGCAATTCAATTCGGTTTTTCACCAGGTATTGAATTTTTTCCATCAACCGATCATCAGATTTAAATCGAAATATTGACTTTCTAATATCAGGATCAGTAGCATGAACTGAAATATACAAAGGTGATAATCGTTGTTCCACAATCCGCTTCAGTTCCGTGTCACCCATGTCGGTCAGGGTTATATAATTACCGTACAGGAATGAATACCGGTAATCCTCATCACAAAAATAGATCTGTTTACGCATTTTGGGCGGATTTTGTTTGATAAAACAGAAAACACAATTATTGGAACAGGATTTCAGTTTAAAATCCTCAAGTTCAAGTCCCAGATCTTCTTCGTAGGATTTTTCGATTTGTACCTGAGTGAGCTTACCGTCCCGCTTATAAACCACGTCGAGCACTTCTTCGGATTGAAAAAAATAATAATCCAGCAGATCGTTTACGGCATGACCGTTCAATGAAACCAGATGATCATTTATCCTGATACCGGATTTATCGGCCAGGCTATCTTTTCCAATATTTACAGTTTTTATCATGTTTGGATCAGTTTTATCAATTTTTATCTATACTATTACCCAGTTTTAACCGAAGTGGATTCCTGTACCAGTTGAGCGATTCCAAATATCGGCTGAATTTAACCATTTAGGACAGTTAATAAAAGGTCGTATTTCAGGACGATGTCCCGCACAGAAAAAACCGTTGCATGTGTTATCCGGATTAATTAAACTAGATTTAGTAATTGTAGAAGTGATTAAATCTGAAAAAGAGAAGATTTCGCTGGTTTGGTCAGTATTTGATTTTTAATCTCTGTTTTACAAAACAACTTCCGACGGTGGATCTAAAAACCGGGATTCTTGTCCCCCAAGAGTCCCGGTTTGACTTTTAAGAAACATCTCTTTAAACACAATCATAGTAACAAAAACATCAGACGAGGGAACAATCTAATATTGACAAACCACTACACACCAAAAAACCGGATATTCCCGGTCGATATGAGTGTAAAAAGTGCCTGTTTATCGTCGATTGAGCGGGTGAAGGGAATCGAACCCTCGTATCAAGCTTGGGAAGTAGAATACCTTAATAGTTCCACGTCGATGAAATCATTTCCGGGGTATACCGAAAGGGTATACGGGTATATTTTTATCATTCACGTAATTATTTTCTCGACAAGAAACATAAATTTGATATATTTTCCTCTTGAATGTACTTCATACCTTCGAAATATATTTAACAAATTTGCTCTTTTTTTATAACAATTAAAACCGAGGAACCAAGTCAGTGCTCTCCCATCGACAATCAGATCAATTAATTTATTTGAGACACAATGCCCGCATCGTCTCGTCGGAGAGGTGGCGTGAAAAAGGCGTATACGACGTATACACCAACCGAATTCAGGACGGGGGGAGCATCTAACTGCAGAGCAGAGGCTAACTCTATCTAAATGAATCAAATTAATAAGGGGCCGACATGCGGTAAAACCGGCCCTTACTTGCCCCTACTGTGTAATATTACTTGATCAGTAACATCTTCTTGACCTGCTGAAATCCATCTGCTTGAATACGGTAGAAATAGACACCTGTACTAATATTCCTCGCATCCCAATTAATTGAGTAAAACCCGGGCTCCTGTTTTTGATTAACGAGTCTATCAACCACTTGACCATTCATATTGAAAATGGTCAATGTCACTTGTGATGCTTTCGGAATGTCATATCGTATGGTTGTTGTTGGATTAAAGGGATTGGGATAATTCTGATGAAGACAAAATTCTTTCGGTAATAGTCCATCAAGATCTCCATTAATTCCTACAACTTCGATAACTCTTACGATAATTGTGTCACTATCCCAAGCAGAGCTATCATCCATTACACTGAAAATCAGCGTTTCTGTACCCGACCAATAAACAGGTGCTGACAATGTCACCATCTTCTGTGTATCATCCAAATCAACAAGCAAGAACTCATTTCCCGATATGGTCCAATGCAGTGTTGAATCCGGATTATTAAGATCTTCAACATAATCATTCAGATATAAAATAACACTTGAATCAGCTTTAAAAGTCAATGAATCCGGAAACCCTGAAATAATCGGCGGATAATTTGAGTAAGCTTCAAGATTAAGTTCCACAACATCACCATTGGCTGTCCAAATGGGAGCTCCGGGTCCTTGAACCAGAGCAATATGATTATTTATCAAGAATGTTAGCGTATCACCTGGTTCAGCCCCTTCGTCAATACCAGAGGTATAGGAATCATCTCTATAAACTGCTAAAAATCCATATTGGCCTTCCGTATGTACTTCAAAAGACCCACATAGAATACCATCAGAATCATAAGCACTAACGATAGAGCCAACGGAAATTGGTTGCCCATTAAATGTCGATGTTGCGCTGAAGAAATTTACCCACTCATTTGTTGGAGTAACTTGGGCAAAAATATTCAAACAAACTACCAAATTGAAAATGAACAGATAGAATATGTACTTTTTCATATAATTCCCCTGGATTGTATTACCTTAAAAATATCATCTTTTGAGTTTGGGTATAATTACCTGCATTTATTTGATAATAATAAACACCGCTGGGAGCTATTTCACCCTGACCATTTTTTCCATCCCATGATACAGTATGATATCCAACACCTCTATCTTCATTTACTAAGACTCTGATTTGTTCACCAAGAATATTGTATATGACCAGATTAACATGACTATCTTCGGGTAGATTATACTGGATTTTTGTCGTCGGATTAAACGGATTCGGATAGTTCTGGGACAGATGAAACGTCTCAGATATATTATTAGTATCAATTTTCAATACAAGTTGATGCACTTCACCAAAACTACGCCAAATGATATAATCCCCCAATTTTATTCCATCAAGATAAAACTCAATAACGTCTCCAGGCTGCGCTCCCTCATCTATCTCAGTGTCCGGATCATCCCGGTATACAGGCAGCATGCGGAGAAATCCATCTTCGCCAACCTTACTCTCTCCACATATTATTCCATCTGGATCTTTAGCCTGAAATACTGATCCAGGTCTCGATTTATTTGTACTAAATACACTTATCCATTCATTTGTAGGATTTATCGATCTACTATTGGTCAAATATGTTGTTCTTTTTGCCAATGAAAGGGCGTCCGCTACCTGAGTATCAGGATAAACAAGTGTACAAGCTTCACTGACTTTGATCCAGTAACCAAAGCCCGATGATAATATCTGCAGGTTGCTAAACTGCGGCCAATTCGGATCATAGGTCAATCCACCTTCATCAAAACCCAGTACAACTATTACTTTGTCTATTATACTTTCGAGCGCATGGGAAATTGAATCAGGATTTTCAGGCAGATAACTAACTAAATTCCAGCCTGCTTCTAAACTAATTGGTGTATCATTTCCAACTTCCGATCCGGTAATATTCAGTATATCTGTTGAATTAGTTTTTATCCAATAACCGTGCAAATGGTCAACAAGTTTTAGTGTGCTGAATTGTGGTAAATCCGGATTAAACGTGAATCCACCGGATTCAAAACCCAGTACGACAGAAATATTATCCATGATATCAGCAAACAAGATACTCACCGAATCTACTGGAGAATCAATATCCCAGGAGATTAAATTCCAACCGGAATTTAGAGAAATCGGCATTGTTCGAATATAGGGTATTATTTCAACGATTATTGTATCACAATCCGATGCTGCCATATTATCAGTCACGGTAAAAATAAGTGTATCTTTTCCGGAAAAGGTTAAAGAGGCAGAAAATTCTACAACTTGGGTGGAAGGATTGATATTGACACATACTGAGTCACCGCCGGTAACTGACCAGCTTAAATCCGAATCAGTGTCGTTAATATCGCTGACTAAATCGTCTAAATTCATGATATGCGTCGTATCTGAACGAAACATGATGGCTGCTGGAAAACCGGATATAACAGGAGCATAGTTCGAATGTCCTTCCAAATCAATTTGAACGATGGCACCGTTGGATGTCCAGACAGGATTATCCGGTCCAAAGCAAATCGCGTAAACACCATTGATAAAAAAGGTGATTTCATCTCCCGGATTTGCGCCTTCATCAACGCTCGGTGTGGTTGTATCATCCCGATAAACCAACAGAAAACCAAACTGACCCTGCGTCTGTACCGTGAAGGTTCCACATAAAACTCCACCCGGATCATAAGCATTAATTACAGAACCGACCGGTATAGGTGACCCATCCAATGTTGTGTTGGCACTAAATATATTGATCCATTCATTGGTCGGAATTACACCGGCGATTGCATTGCTAAATAAAAATGCCATTAATGAAAGAACAAACATCATACATAGTCTTGATTTTAATAACATAACAATTCTCCTTATTTATTGGCTATCTTAGAAATAGCATCTTTCTTGTTTTTATAAAATCTCCTGCCGTAATCTGACAGAAATAAACACCACTTGACATGAGTTTGCCCTGATCATTTTTTCCATCCCATGAGATTGTGTAATAACCTGCAACTTTCTGTTCGTTAACTAAGGATTTTATTTGTTGTCCAAGGTTGTTATAAATAGTACACGATACATGAGAGGATTTCGGTAGTTGATATTTAATTCTGGTCACAGGATTAAACGGATTTGGATAATTTTGAGATAAAGCATATTCAGTTGGAATAACCGTTTTCAAAGGAGTTAAACCTTTTTTATGAACTTCTCCAAAACTATTCCATACAATCTTTTCCTCAACATCTACTCCATCAATATAAAAATTAATATAGTCTCCAGGTTCTGCTCCTTCATCCTCATTAGTGGCAGGATCATCCCGATAGACAGGCATGAAGCCAAAACAACCATTTGTTCTAACAACATACTCTCCACATATAACTCCATTAGGATCTTTTGCTTTAACAGTAGTCCCTACCTTCAAAGGCTCACCATCAAGTACAATCCCATCCCCAAATACACTGATCCACTCATTTGTCGGAACAATTTTACTCCCGGATGAAATATAGTCTGTGCTTTTGGCCAAAAACCCGTCCGATGCAACCTGGGTATCTGGATACACCAGAGTGCCTGGTACCGTCATCTTAATCCAGTATCCAAACCCGGGGTATAGAATTTTTAGATTGCTGAATTGTGGCCAGTCCGGATGATAGGTCAAACCACCCTCATCAAAACCCATAACAACCACGACATAATCCCAGATGCTTGCCAAAGCATGGGCTACCGAATCCGGATAGTCAGGAAGATAGCTGACTAAATTCCATCCAGCTTCTATTTCGATAGGAGTATTATCGGGAACAACTATTCCAGTAACAGTTAACGTATCTACTGCGTTTGTTTTAATCCAATATCCGTGAAGATGATCGGCAAGCTGCAGGTTGCTGAACTGGGGGAAATCCGGATCATAGGTTAATCCGCTTCCTTCGAACCCCAATACTATATCCACATTCTCAATGATATCCGAAAGTAATATCTCAACCGAATCATTAGGAGTATCTACATCCCAGGAGATCAAATTCCAGCCTAATTGAGGAAAAACATAATACCTGAATATTGATCTTGGCATGACCCTGTTAGAAATATCCGAAAGATTACAGTATTTATCCAAAGCCCGCACAACATAGCAGTAGTTCTCTAAAACTCCCGCACTGTCGGTGTATGTTGTATCGGTTGTTGTTCCAATGAGATTGTCATTGGTGGGGGCGAAATCGTATGTCGTACCTCGATAGACCTTGTAAAACTTTATTTGCTCTGAATTCCCTTGAACATCTTCAGTCACAGGAGGCCAATGGAGAATGATAGAGTCTCCAGATTCAGTGTAGGAAAGGTTGGTGATGGCCTGTGGTTTGATGTTTTCAAAACCATACCAGCTGGTGTGGTAATTATCAAGACGATACGTATACCAGGGAACATTTGATGGATCATATGTTTTCAATGTCTTCCATATATATAGATTAGGATCATCTCCACCAGCAATAATATCAATAAAGCCATCTCCATCCACATCTGCAAGAGTAGGTTGACTTGCAGCGGCTTTGATTCTTCTGGGCCATGAATCAACCAATGTACCATCATGGTGCCAGGCATATACATAGTTATTCGAAACCCCAGCAACCACCTCAACATCCCCATCGCCGTCAATATCGCCAATCATGGGTTGTGCAGTTCCCATGATAAGGCCTGTCGATACAATAGCAACGGGCCAACCACTAACTGGCGTTCCATCATGATGCCAGGCTGAAACAAGAGTATCATTATCAGATTCACCTGTAAGAATTTCCAGATCTCCATCTCCATCTATGTCACCAATGGTAGGACCCTGGACAGCCCATACGTTCTGTACAGGCCAACCTGGAAGAGGTGTGCCATTATCCTTCCAACCGTAAACATGTCTAATATTCGGCCATGCACAAGCAGTGACAAATACCTCTAGTTTGCCATCTCCGTCCACGTCTGCTAAACTCGGTGTTCCTTGGGGGCAATCAGGAATCGAAATTGGCCATCCATTCACTGTCGTTTCGTCATGATGCCAAGCATAAACCTTATTGTCCCATGCTCCCAGTAATATTTCCAAATCACCATCACCATCAATATCGCCTATGCTTGGACCATTTAAAGCCCTATCACCTACTGTAATAGGCCAACCTGGTAGAAGGGTACCGTCATAACGCCAACCATAAACATTGTTGTTGCCAGACCCACAAAATATCTCCAATTTTCCATCGTTATCAATATCTGCGAGAGCGGGACTTTGAATGACCTGTCCACCAACAGACTGCGGCCATCCTGATAATAATGTTCCATTATGATGATGTACCTGTATCCATCCACCATCACACCCTGGCACAATTTCCATATCGCCATCTCCATCCACATCACCTATGGAAGGAGGTGTTTGTGAATAGGTTCCATTTGGCCAACCTGAAAGTAAACTACCATCATGATGCAAAATATTTACTGCCCCCCCATTGCGCGATCCAACAACCACTTCATTATCACCGTCTCCATCAATATCTGTTACTACTGCACCATTGGTCCCTCCACCATTTGGAAAACCGATTATTTCAACCGGCCAACCTTCCAGCATTAAATTTCCATTGAAAAGAATTCTCCTAAAATAAGATACATTTCCATGGGAATCAAAGACATGCAATCTAACAGAAAATTCCCATTGGTTTAGAGCATCCATATTCAATGTGGCCAAAACACCGCTTACAATTGGCAATACACCCCCATTTGTAAGATTCACACCAATAGAAGACCAACTTGTTGGAGCTTCACCATAGCCCCATTCCAATGTATAGTGATCAAAATCGTTTCCAAACGCAGTACCAATAATATTCACATTACCTCGAACTACACTTTCCGCTGTAGGTGAGTCTATACTCGCAGTGCAAATTGTGTTAATCTGTAAAGCCTTGTAGGCATTGACTCTTCCATAGCCTGAATAAATGTCCCATCCGGAAGAACCAACATCATCGGCAGAAGATTCCAAGATTTGCATTACTTGTTCGTTGCTCAGTGTTGAATTCTTTGAGAGGATAAGTGCTGCTATTCCTGCAACTATAGAGGATGAACTACTAGTACCGCTTCTCGTGTCATATGTATTATCGAACGAGGTGCTATAGATTCCTACCCCAGGTGCCGCAACATCAATCCACGATCCATAGTTTGAAAAACTCGCTTTTGCATCATTTTCATCAGTTGCAGCAACTGCGATGACATTTTCAAAAAAGGCAGGATAAATTGGATGTGACGAATTACTATTACCAGCAGCAGCCACCAGTACTACCCCCAAGGAATCAGCATAGTCAACCGCCTCCTTTGTTGTCTGCGGAACAGCCCAGCAACGACCCCCAAAACTCATATTAATAACCTTAGCCCCATTATCTGAAGCGTAAACTATTGCAGGACTATACCAACTGCTCTCTGTCTGCCCCATGCCTCCTGCATTCTTGAATCCCGCTCGAATACTCATAATTTTACAATTCCATGCTATTCCTGCAATTCCTTTAGCATTGTTTGTTACCCCAGTAGCTATACCAGCTAAGCGAGTTCCATGTCCATCGAAATCCATCGGATTATTATCGGGAGGACCAGGATCTTCGCCAGGATAAACAGCTTCAGGATTTATCGTCACAAAGTCCCACCCTTTCCAATCATCCACGTACCCATTCGCATCATCATCTATACCATTGCCTGTTGTGGGATCGTTTGGATCGCTCCATGGGTCTTCTCCCGGATTTGTCCAAATATTTGCAGCCAGATCCGGATGGTCCCAATCCACACCTGTATCGATGATTCCGATGATAACATCCGAACTGCCCGTTTCTATGTTCCACGCTTCAGGTGCTTGAATCTTATCTAAACTCCATTGCGCAGCAGTTAGTGCGGCTCTATTCGCATACTCATTCGGGATCGTTTCATACGTGTGATAAATATAGTTGGGCTCCGCATATTCAACATTGGGGTCACGTCCATACTCTTCGACAAGCTTAAGAATATCCGCACTATCTGGCAAAGTAAGCTTATAAATCGTGGTCAAATCAGGAACCTTTTTTCTTTCTCCCTTAAACAAGATAGTTCCATCGGCATCAGGAACTTTGGCTGTCCGGAATACCTTCTCCATATCAGTTATGCGGTGTTTTGTAAATAATGCATCCACCGAGGAAATACCAAGTGACACAACCTTATCCGGTACAGCTTTCTTAAGTCCCTGTCTTTTCTGACTATCCTTGAATGCCTTTGTCTTCTCGTAAGCTTCCAGTTTTTCGCGTATTCCCCAACCGGGTTTAAACTTGACTAAGATTTCCCCTTTCACATATTCAGGACGCTCTGTATCCCTATTGTCTATATCATCTCCTTCACGAAATTCTGCCATGAGTTCTTTTGCGCTGCTGAACAGAAAAATAAATAGCCAAAACGCTAAAGAGGTTACAATGAAAGAAAGAATTTTATGTTTGTTCATCATTTTTTTTCTTGCTCTTTATTAATAAGAAAGATTCTTATTTTCAATGATACTGAGTAAACTCGTTAGACTAACAATATCCAAACACTCTTTAATTTCTGCCTCATACTCTCGCATATATCTCCGCTCTTGTCATAAGGAAACATCATAGAGTCTGCTGGAATTTGTGAACCATCCAATGTTGTGTTGGCACTGAATATATTGACCCATTCGTTGGTAGGAATTACATCGGCATTTACAAAACTTATTGATGTGAGAACTGCAAAAATAACTAAGAGATTAATTTTCCTCATTTTACTATTCCTCCAAATTGAATTATTCTTAATTGTCTGGATAAATTAATATACATGGTTCACTGACCTTTATCCAATATCCAAAACCAAGTGAAAGTGTTTTTAGAGTACTGAACTGCGGCAAATCCGGATCATAGGTCAATCCACCTTCGTCAAAGCCTAATACAACTATTACTTTTTCTATTATACTTCCCAGCGCGGTCTCAATATCCAAAGCACTACTCGGCAGAAAACTCACCAGGTTCCAACCGGAATTCAATTGTATTGGTGTATTGTTTTTTATGTATAGACCCTTAATGGAATACTGCGCGGATGTCTTCATTTTTATCCAGTATCCATGCCGATGATCACATTGTTTCAAGGTACTGAACTGGGGCAAATCAGGATCGTAGGTCAACCCGGCATTTTCAAATCCCAGGACAATCTCAATATTACCCATGATTTCAGAGAATAATGTTTCAATAGAATCATTCCAGGTATCAACATTCCAGGAAATAAGATTCCAGCCTTGGTTAAGTCCAATTGACATACTCTGAACTACCGAAATTGTTGTACCTTCCCATGAGCTGACAATATTCTCAGAATTTGAATTACCAATTATAACTTCTCCCAATGTTAATTGATAACTGTCATGATCTGAATCGGCTTTGAGTAAAATGTTAATAACCGCTCCCGAATTTCCACCTATTTCCGCTTGTGACGATGAATAAGCAAAAACCGTTAGTACATTTTGGCGTGTTAATTGGGCATTCAATACATGGTCTGATAGCCTTCCGGTGGCATACACTTCATCTGAATAGATAAGCCCTTCAGGAATAATTAAATCAAACTGAAATCCCACAAAAGGTTCGTTGTTTTCGATACTGACAGACACCCAGCCCGTATCATTCCACGTAATACTTGTTGAATCTACCCGCATTATATTCGGAGTAAATGTTTTTGCAGACAACTGAATATCAATCGGATCTTCATCGGGATCATTACTTCTGATACGCAAATTTGAAGTATAGGACTTCTCTATACTGCTGTGGAAAATGACCGGAATCTGGATGTTTTGCCCCGGAACTAAATTGACAGGCGGGCTTACTGATATAGTGAAGTGGGCATCATTGGTCGTAATACTGTTTATTTTTAATGTATCACTGCCATTATTATTTACAGTGAATACTTTCGTAGGAGATTCAAAAATTGAGACATCCCCGAAATTCAAAACAGATGCACTTAAAGAAATATCCGGTGCAGCGATTTCCAGCACTCCGCCATAATTGTCACTGACAATATTGTCTTTATTGATATCACCAATGATTGGATCGGAGAAATTAATATTATAAAATCCACCCTGCCCGTCAATCAGGAAATCAACAGTAATTATATCACCCTCGTTACCGGCAAAAACCGCATTTGTGGGAGAATAACTCACAATTCTTATTTTTTTATTATCCAGGGTCGTGGCAGAGATAACATGGTCTGTTTTTCGACTGGTCAACACCGCACTGTTAGGCAGAAAAGTCATTACATCAGGCACATTCAAATCAAAAGAAAATCCCACAAACGGTTCCATATTCGCAATATCAATTGTCATCGTGGCAATGTGTCCGCTTCTGCCGAACATATCATTGATATCAAGTTCATTTACTGCATAGGCGATCACCGACAATGCAATGGTTTGTAAAGGTTCATCGGGATCATCACTCAGTATCTTGACCTGTTTGTGATAAGTGCCCTTGACATTTGAATTAAATCGTAATGTAATCGTCCTCGAATTGCCCGCAGGTACTGTGAAAATAGTATCGCCCACTACTTCAAAATTAGGAAAATCAGCGTAAATCCTGCCAATCGACAAGCTGGTATTTCCAGTGTTACTGATATTAAAGGTCTTATCGGAAAATTGTAGTAATGGTACACGGTCATAGTCCAGCGCGGGCACATTCAAATCAATATCAGGCGCTTCAATGGGTTACGATTCCATCCGTTGAACTAGTCAGGATGTTCTGAGATTGTGAATTTCCAATAATCCCATTTTGGATTATCAGGTCATAATTACCGGGAACAGTGCCCAGCTTCAGTCTGAATGAACAGACTTCTCCTGAATTGCCCGAAAATTCTGCCATCAACTCTGAATAAGCAAATACTTTTAAAGTTGTCCCATTGATTACACTGGCTGTCAAAACATGTCCCGATACCCGATCAGATAATATTGCGGAATTGTTAATATATGCCAACTGATTTGACAAGGAAATCTTAAACTGAAATCCCGTGAACTGATCAGTATTTTGTATTTCAACAGTCACAATTGCGGTGTCTTTTGCCAAACCGGACACACTATTCACCTCCAGAGTATTTTGAGCAAGAAGAGACGATCCAAACAATAACGAAAAAATTAATATCTTTTTCATTTTGTCTCCATGACCTATATCTTGAGTCAAGTCCTTACAATCCCGATAAAATCGGGATAATTCTATCATAAATTTATTCAAAGGACTTAAATCAAGGTGTTTCATTTCAACAGCACCATCTTCTTCACATCAAAAAATCCAACTGCTTCTAATTGATAAAAGTAAATGCCGCTTGAAATCATCTGACCGAGATCGTTCCTGCCGTTCCATAAGTAGCTGTAATATCCCGGCGCCATGTTATCAACTTTATGAGCATGAACAATCTGTCCTAATATGTTATAGAATTTTATCGTGACGTAGGTTGTTTTTGGAAGACTATACTTGATAACAGTCGTATTATTAAATGGATTGGGATAATTTTGTTCAAGTGCGAAAATGTCAGGAACAAGCGTTTCTCCTGGACTTCCAAACCTGGCATTTACTTTTTTACCCAGCCTATCCGATACAATTAAACCAGATGGCTCTATATTTCTGGCATTAGAAAAAGACAGTACCGGATTATTACCTTCGGGAATAGAAGCCAGATCTAAACTATATATATGTCATAATAAGCAGAGTATCAAAAGGTATTTTGTGAGTAACAATCTCCATTGGATAAAGCGACGTTACCTGTAAATCAAAAATTTTTCCATGAACTTTAAATTGGTAACCGCCAATAACACCATCGGATGAAACCATAAGTTGTTCATCTTTCAGACTAAAAATTGCTTCCTTAGCGTCAACGCCCGCCATCTTTGGAGTGACTTGAAGTATAATATTGACCACGCCAATGATGTCAAGAACATTAATAACACCGTCGCTATTTATATCAGAAGCATCAAACAAAAAGGGCTGCGGATTTCTCTGGAGCATATAATTGACTATTGAAATAATATCCAAAACATTGACCGACATATCACCATTGGCATCGCCTGGATCAGCGTCAAATGGAGTAGCGCTTGCAGGATCGGAATAGTCACTCTCATTAAAATCTGTGCTTATTCCGGTATACATATAATAGTAATGAATATAAGGCTCAACAGACATATCACAATAAGTCGTATCTGTTATCATAGATGTATTTACAAGTATAGGATCAGAACAAGTAGAATCTGTAAGGTTATAGTATCTGTACATATTATATCCCATTAAATCCACCATGTCTTGACCGTGCCAGGAGAGATCGACCTTGCCAATACCGGCTTGCGCGGTGAATCCCACCGATGAGGCTCCAGTCGCATCCACCACAAAGGAGAAGCGCGTATCTTTGGGGATTTCCATATCCTCCCGGTCTTTGGCGGCTGTGACTCTGAGATGATTGATACCGTCTCCAGTGGTCAGTCCAAAAGTGTACGTTCCCTGCCAGCGCGTACTATCCAGCCAGGCCCCAATCATTTCATGTTGAGTATAAGGCTCGGTGACGCCAAATTTGACAAATGGCTGAATGCTGATATCCATCGGTTTACTAAAGACAAGTGTAAAGGTATCGACTTCACATCCAATTGGGGGAGGAGGATTGAATTCGACCTGATAGAGAAAGCCGGGAGCATCTACTATAGGTGATGTGGCAAAGGGCTGGTATGTGACCAATCCAAGATCAAAATCATCCAGAAAATCCCAGATATAAGTACTAATAATATCAGGATCAGCTGTTCCCCAATAATTATTTATACATTCAATAGAATTGCTTGATCCCATACGAACTTCAAAAAAATCATACATGTTATATTGTGGATTTGCAGATCTATTATTTATGATGTTATTGGAATGAATTGATGCTTCGTTATGATTTCTTATAAAAAATCCATCATACTTATTGTTCATTATAGTATTATTGTGAAAATCTCCTCCCCAAATTTGAATACCTCCTGCATAGGGAAAAGAAGGATTACTACCCCACTTTTCAGTATAGTTGTCATATATTACATTGTTGCACTAAACCGCTTCGCGGTAGTCATATAAGTGTTTTTTGACAATTGAGTTCACAGATCAAGTCGAATGATTCTTGAGTTGACAAGATGATTTAATCTCCTGATACTATTAAGTAGGGTCTCCTGAAAAAGTCATTACTCACTAACAAGCGATATAACGGTAGACTTGCAGTTTAAAAAACTAAGTTTTATTACGAATTTCAACCAGTTTTTCACCCAGTAAAATAGAGACAATAAAAGCCGCCGCAGTGCGGT
>JBDRQG010000407.1:0-4531 GCA_043826475.1 bacterium | reverse complement strand
GTCAGATTGGAGGCGTAGGCGGGATTTTTGAACTGATCCCATCGTATACTATTGCGCAAAATATCGCCTTCCCGATTGTAGTTATCGCTAAAAGTAAAAAATACCAGCATGAGCGCACCCTGAAAATGCTCACCGAATTTTCTCTTATAAATCGAGCCGGTGATTACCCACATGATCTTACCCGAGTCCAAAAAACATTAGCCCTTTTTGCCAGAGCTTCAGTGGCTAATCAACCATTGATAATAATCGATGAACCATCGGCAGGAATGGATCAATCAACATCTGAGAGAATTTTTAAATATTTGCATGAAGTCTCTATGTCCGGTTTATCGATGATTATTCTCGGTTCGGAGAAAATCAGTTATGAGCTGCCTAATTCGGATTATTATGAATTTAAAAATGGGACTCTGGAATGAGCCGAATTAATCATATACTTAGGGAACTGGGGCGTAGTTTGTATCGAAATCCCGGTACGATTCTGGGAGCGATACTCTCTCTGGCAATGTTATTTCTTTTATTTGATCTGTATTGGATTACTTCGGAAACAGCTGATCGTCTTTACTCTGACCTCATATCTGAAATTAGAATTGAAGCCTTTGTCAGCAATGGTGTCGATGAAATTGAAATTCCAATGGTTACTGAAAAAATATCAAAAATCGAGGGTATCTTCGCAATTGGATATATTTCAAAAGATAGCGCCAGGCTGGTTATGCAGCAGATGCTTGGAACAGATTTATTAGTAGGGTATGAGTTGGAGAATCCATTACCCAGATCATATGTTCTCCAGATAGATAATAAATATTTGAATAGTACTGAAATAGACAAAATAAGTAATGAAGTTGCCTCGCTGCCAGAAATATTTGAAGTAAAATACAGCCGGGAATGGCTCCTTAAAGCGGAGCATTTGAAATCCATTATAAAGGAAATCGGGCTGGCTCTGGGAATAATGATTCTCCTAACGGCTCTGATCAGTCTGATTAATAATATTCGTTTGATGACCCGTGCCCGAGCGGTTGGTTTTCGCCAGATGCGGATTTTGGGGGCAGGTAAAATATTTCTGGCCTTTCCGTTTTTACTGGAAGGATTTTTGATCAGCGGTTTAGCCTCTTTAATTGGCTGGGGGGTTATTTATTATGGACAACAGCAGATAAGCCTGGCTCAGATTAAAATTGTCTTTCCCACCCTTGAAGAAATAGCTGTATACTGTTTTGTCGCTGCGGTGCTGGGAGCAATCAGCGGCTATCTTGGCATCAGGCGTATTTTGAAATAGGTATTCGTTATGAAAAATCTTTTTATTTTACCGTTTTTTATTTTCCTGTTAAATAGTCAGATATTTTCAGAAGACAAAAAAGTTATAATAGATCAGCAAAAGGATTTGGAGTCAATTCGTAAAGAGGTTAAACAGAGCCAGCAGCGCCTGGATTCGTTGAAAGCCGCCGAGATGGCGACCCAGAAACAGATTTCCAACTATGACCAGAAAATTACCACCAATCAAAAAGTCATCAAGCGCCTGAATAACCAGCTGAACAGCATCCATAGCGAAGTAAAAAATGTGGATAATGATTTAAAACAGAAACAGGAATTGCTGAATTGGACCACTAATAAATATATGGATGACCTTCGCCAATTCTATTTGAGTATTTCCGATCATAAGCCGAAATCAATGTGGGATCCCCCCGGAGTTGAAATAGAACAGACGCGCCAGTCGGTATATCTGGCTTCGCTGGCTTCGTTTGAATCCGAGAATATAAATCAGGCAATTGCTGATGTTACGCTGACCTCGTCCGAACTTGATAGTTTAGCGAATGAAAAAGAGAGAGTCTCAACTTTAAAAAAAGATAAAGAAGTAGCTACCACCCTTGAAGAAAACCGCAAGCGCAAAGAGGAAAAGTCCTTGGAATCGGTTCGGCGCGAGAAATACGAAGAGGGTGATCGGATAATGACCCTTAAGCAGGTTGCCGAAGAAATAGAAAGAATTCTGGCCCGATTGGAGAAAGAAAGGGAGGAACGCCAGCGTAATACTAATCAGGAAGCGGTCGAATATTCTGCATTCTCGACTTTGAAAGGGCAATTACTTTCACCGGTAAAGGGAAATATCGTAACTCCGTTTGGTTCATTTAAAGATCCTGTTACCCGTCTTGAATCATTTTCTCCCGGTATAACTATCCAGAGCCATCCCGAAGCCAGCGTTTTTGCTGTTGCCGCCGGAAGTGTAGCCTATGTAGGTAATTTGCGCGGTTACGGAAATTTTATTATAATCAACCATGATGAATTATATTACACTACCTACGGCGGCCTTGGCCAAACATATGTCAGCCAGGGGGAATACATAACCTCAGGAACCAAAATAGCTGTGGCTGGTAATGGTAATATGGTAAAATTTGAACTGAGAAAGCGAAGAGAACCGCTTGACCCGGTGGAATGGATTCAAATTGACTCTTTCTAATGTTAACATAGAAAATTTTCAACCCCAGGCATGGAAAGTCCTTTCCCGATCATTTCAATCTGAAAAGTTAGCGGGAACGTATTTATTTTCGGGACCTGATGGCTGCGGACGATGGGCTCTGGCTATTTCTTTGGCTATGTTAATAAATTGCGAACAACCGGAATTGGATAAAATTACCGATATTCTTAGACCCTGCGGAGAATGCGGGCAGTGTCGGAAAATAGCCGGATTTAATTTCGAAGGGCTATATGTCGCAGCTCCGTTACCGCCTCATAAAAATGCTGATGAAGCAATCGACTTAACCAATCAGTTTCTTGATTTAAAAAAAGAGGAACCGTTTGCGATACTGTCCTCAACTTCAAACCTGACGATACCTATCGATGTTGCCAGAGGGATTAAGAAAAGACTCCATACCCGGGCACAGGCAGGAATGAGGAGAGTAGTTATTTTTTATCAGATGGAAAAGATGAAGGAAGCTTCAGCTGATGCTCTCTTAAAACTCATTGAAGAGCCCCCTGCCGATGTGGTTGTGATTTTAATCACTGAAAAACCTGAACGTCTGCTCCCGACAATCCAGTCCCGCTCTCAGAGGATAAATCTAAAAAGAATTACTTTAAAAATTACAGCAGAATATTTAAAAGAGAAATATAGTATTCCATCTTCCAAAGCCGATTTATTAGCCCGCATATCCCAGGGGATTCCCGGCCAGGCAATTTCCATGCTGGAGTCTCAGGAAGAAAACAGTAGTTTAAGACGAGGGGTCGGTTTTCAGTTGTTTAAATCATTGATAGAAGACAGAAGCCCGCAGGTAATTGCCCGATTAACTGACATTATCGGAGCAAGAAATAGGGGAGATGCAGAAGAGCTTTTGCGATTATGGCAATCTTTTATTCGAGATTGTTCCGGTTTAGCCGTATCAAATGATGAAAACGGACTTACTCATATTGATATGAAAGCCGAACTGGCCAGATTAGCAGTATATTTTTCAGCCCGTCAATTGGGTGGTAATATGACTCGGTATATTAAGATTGCCCTTGCTGATCTGCGTCGAAATGTGCATATTCACGGCGCATTGGTCGCTTTGGTTCTGCGGATCAAATCAGAACTTATGACTTCAATGTGAGTTGAATGATTTTTCCCGGCCCATGAAAGGTTGATTATGGCTGAAATATATTTAGTTGAATTCAAAGGATCCCGGCGAGGGTTTTATTATAATACTTTTTACCACGAATTAAGCGAAGCTGATTACGTTATAGTTGAAGTTGAGCGTGGGGAAGATATCGGTTACGTAAAAAGAAAAGTGGAAGCTGAGCTTGATTTCACCGAGAGAGAACGTCCCGGGTCAATTCTGAGGAAAGCAAATGATGAAGATACTCACCATCTGGAAAAACTCCATCAACAGGAAGATGGCTACAAAGAGGAGATTATTGAGATAATTTCCAAACACCGGCTTCCGATGAAAGTAGTTGATATTGACTGCCAGTTCGATGGCAACAAGATGACGATATATTTCACTGCTGACCACCGGGTTGATTTCAGGGAGCTGGTCAAAGAACTTGCTTCACGCTATCGCACAAGAATAGAACTGCGCCAGATAGGTGTCAGGGATGAAGCCCGTAGAATCGGCGGCTATGGAATATGCGGTCGTCCCCAGTGCTGCAGTAATTTTCTGACATCATTTGAACCGATTTCCACCCAGCATGCTCGCGACCAGGATCTTCCTCTGAATCCCTCAAAAATCTCCGGTAACTGTGGACGTCTGCTTTGCTGTCTCAGGTATGAAGCCGATATGTATATCAAGGTTAAATCTCAATTCCCGCATCCCGGCTCAAGAGTTAAAACCAAGCATGGCGATGGTATCGTTGAGCGTATTGATGTTTTTAACGAAGAAGCTTTGATAAGAGATGAAGAAAATGTCCTGTTCCGAAGCAATCGGGCTGATATGCATGATGTTGTTTCCCAGGACAGGAATTATCGGGCTGCCCAGAGGGATGACAATTCAGTCGATGCTAAAGAGATTGAAGAATTAAAAAAATTAGATGCTGATGAAACTTCCGGTGATTAAACTCAAGTTTGGAGAAAATC